>CAYWWL010000027.1:0-12661 GCA_964461925.1 uncultured Caulobacterales bacterium
CGACCCTTCCGCGCGAAGTCGGTGAGTGGCGATAGGAGACTCTGATGCCGAGCAAAGCGCGCAATATCGCTGGTCGCCCCATCGGTCGCGTCGAGACCCGGGATTGGATCTATCTCGCCATCATCATCGCATTCGGCGGCTCATCCTTCGCCATGATCCGCGGCGCGGTAGAGACGATTCCGCCAGCGGTGATCGCTGTTTCCCGGTTATGGATCGGCGCGGCGGTGCTCTGCGCCTTCGTCGTCGCCAAGCGGCGTAAATTCCCTAAATTTCTCGCCCCCGGCGAAAACGGCCCGCGCTTGCATCGCGCTTGGGGATCGATGCTCGCCGTGGGCGTCGTCGGCAACACCGTTCCATTCTTTATTTTTCCGTGGGCGCAGCAATATGTCGATAGCGGCCTGGCAGGGATCTATATGGCCTTCATGCCGATCTGGACCCTTGGTCTTGGGTTCTTGTTCGCTGACGAATCGATCACGCCGCAGAAGGTCGTCGGTTTCGGCCTCGGCTTTGTCGGCGTCGTCATCCTGATGGGGCCTGACGCCATGTCCGGGGCGGCGAGCGCGTCGACCCTGGCGCAAGCGGCGATGCTGTTCGCCGCGTTTCTATACGCCGGATCAGCGGTATTAGCGCGCCGTGCGCCGCCAGTGCGCCCACGGGTATACGCAGCCGGCGTGTTGCTTTGCGCCGCGGTCGCCGCGACGCCGAGCCTTTTCTTTGTCGATTTCGCGTCGGATCAATGGTCGCTGACGTCGATCCTATGCGTGATCGGCCTTGGGGTTTTTCCGACCGGCCTCAACGCATTCGTCATCGTCGCATTGATCCGTCGCGCCGGGGCGGGATTTATGGCCCTCGCCAATTATTTGACGCCGCTTTGGGCCGTGCTGCTCGGCGCGGCGATCTACGCCGAACGCCTGTCTTTGTCGACCTTCCTCGCCCTCGGCGTGATTCTGATCGGCGTTTTCGTCACCCAGCGCCGCCCAGCGCCGCTGTCAGATCTCGATAACGCCAGTTTGCACCCGGACAGCGCGGCCGCCCACCGAAACCTCGCCGACAACGCCGTCGACGACGGAAAATGAGACCTCGATCAGGCTTGGCCGGCCCATTTCGACGCCTTGCGCGACGCGCCAATGATAGGCGCCGTCGGCCAGCGCGCCTGACGCCGCCACATGGCCTGGCAAGGCGCACGCCGCCGACCCGGTCGCGGGATCTTCTAAAATGCCCGACGCCGGCGCGAACATCCGCATTTGGTAATCAAGGTCAGGTTGATCGCTCTTGGCGTATAGGCAAAGTCCATCAAGGCCGGGCCTGGTGAAATCGCAAATCGCCGCCGCATCGGGCCGCGCCGCGGCGAGCCCCGCCATATCCGATTTGGCGTAGATAAAGTCGACCCCTGCGCCAAAAACGCCCGGGCGCGCGTCGCCGTCCTCGATGGCCGCGGCGGCGAGCCCGACCGACGCGGCGACGATGGCGGCGCTCGGCGCCGTCTCGGCGTCACCCGCCGATTTCCGCCGCGGCGGATTGGGATTAGTGAAGGTCGCCGAAAGCCGATCGCCGTCGCGATTGATCGCCACTGGGAAGAGGCCCGCGGTCAATTCAAGGGTTAGGTCGGCGTCGGAGCCGCGCGCCGTGGCGAGCGACAACGCCGTGCCCACGGTCGGATGGCCGGCGAAGGGCAATTCCTGCCCCACCATATAGATCCGTACGCGAGCGTCGTGCGCGGGGTTCTCCGGCGGCAGCACGAAAGTGGTCTCCGACAGGTTGAACTCCCGCGCCACAAGCTGCATCTGTTCGCCGCTCAGCCCGGCGCCGTCGGTGATCACCGCTAACGGATTGCCTTGAAAGCGGCGGTCGGTGAACACGTCCCAGGTTTCGAATGGCGCTGTCGGCATGATGATCTCCTAGTCGTCGCGGCGCAGCGGGTGCGCATGATTGAGCGGACGGGCGCCGCCGCCGATGGCCGGCGCTGTCCTGATCGCCTCATGGACATACGCCATCGCCGCTTCGACGGCGGCTTCAAGGTCCCGCCCTTTGGCGAGATAAGCGGCGACGGCGCTCGCCAACGTGCAGCCCGTGCCATGCAACTCCGGGCCCGGCAATCGCGTCGTCTCGAAACGTCGCACCGCCTCGCCGACCGCAAGCGCGTTGACCAGGGTTTCGCCTTTGAGATGGCCGCCCTTGACCAAAGCCGCGCGCGCGCCCGCGCCGGCTTCCGATCCTGCGCACAAGCAGCGTGCCGCCCGTTCGAGGTCCGAGGGATCGGCGATCGAAACGCCGCTCAAGGCGGTCGCTTCATCCGTATTCGGCGTAATAAGCGTCGCCATGGGGATAAGTCGGCCGCGCAGCGCCTCGACCACGCCTTCCGCGGCGAGCGCATCGCCGCTGGTCGCCACGAGCACCGGATCGAGCACGATGGGGATCGATTCAACGACGGGGGCGAGCGCGTCGGCGACGGCGTGGGCGGCGGCGGCGTCGCCGATCATGCCGATCTTAATCGCGTCGGCGCCGACGTCGTCGAGGACGGACACAATCTGATCGCGAATGAAGTCCGCCGGCAATTGCCGCACCTGGCTGACGCCTTTGGTGTTTTGAACGGTGAGCGCCGTCAGCGCCGCAGCGGCGTATCCGCCGAGCGCCGTCACGGTCTTGATGTCCGCCTGGACGCCAGCGCCGCCGGAGGGATCAGAGCCAGCAATGATGAGAACGCGCGCCGCCATAGCCCTAAGGGATAAGCGGGCGTCGCGTAAGTTTCAACGCAAGTTTTCTGAGTCGGTCGATAGCCGCGGCTTACGCGAGCGCTTCGATCGCAGCGCAGATATTGTCGACCACGTCGACGACGCGACCTTGGTCTTCGCCCTCGCCCATCACCCGCACCAATGGCTCGGTGCCGGATTTGCGGATCACCAAACGACCGGTCTCGCCGAGACGTTTTTCGCCGTCTTCGATCGCCGCTTGGACGCTCGGCGCCGCCAACGGATCTGCGGTCTTGAGGCGGACGTTTTTCAGGACCTGCGGATACGGCGTAAAGCGCTGGCAGGCTTCGCTGACCTTTTTCTTTTGTCCAGCGACCACCGCCAGCACCTGCAACGCCGTGACCAAGCCGTCGCCGGTCGTGCCGTGATCGCTCATGATGACGTGCCCGGAGGGTTCGCCGCCGACATTGACGCCTTCTGACCGCATCGCTTCGACGACATAGCGGTCGCCGACCTTCGTCCGTAACAAGCGCAATCCCAGGCCAGACAAATATTTTTCAAACCCCATGTTCGACATGATGGTGGAGACGACGGCGTCGCCTTTTAACTCGTTGCGGGACTGCAAATGAGTGGCGATCGTCGCCAGTATCTGGTCGCCATCGACGATTTGACCGTTCTCGTCGCTGATGATGACCCGGTCCGCGTCGCCGTCGAGGGAAATGCCGATATCAGCGCGATATTCCAGCACCGCGTCGCATAGGGCCTGGGTCGACGTGGAGCCGCAATCGCGATTGATGTTGAAGCCGTCTGGCGCGACGCCGATCGCCTTAACTTCCGCGCCCAGCTCCCACAACACCGTCGGGGCCACTTTATAAGCAGCGCCATGGGCGCAATCGATGACGATGCGGATGCCTTCGAGAGACAGCCGCCGGGGGAAGGTGCTCTTGGCGAATTCGATATAGCGCGCGGCCGCGTCGTCAATTCGTTTCACCCGGCCGAGGGCGTCGGATCCTGCGAGATGCTCGTCGACGCCATTCTCCATCAACCGTTCGATCGCCGCTTCGGTCGCGTCGGACAATTTGTATCCGTCCGGCCCGAAGAACTTTACGCCATTGTCTTGATAGAGATTGTGCGAGGCGGAGATCATCACGCCGAGATCGGCGCGCAGGGATCGCGTCAACATCGCCATGGCCGGCGTCGGCAGCGGACCGAGCAGAAAGACGTCCATGCCGGCGGCGGCGAAGCCAGCCGTGAGCGCCGGTTCGATCATATAGCCGGACAGCCGCGTGTCCTTACCGATCACCACGCGATGTCGGTGGGCGCCGTTCTGAAAGGTTTTGCCCGCGGCCATGCCCAATCGCAGAATATTCTGCGGGGTCATCGCGCCGGCGTTGGCCAGGCCGCGCACGCCGTCAGTGCCGAATATTTTCCGCTGTTGTCCCGCCATCTTGTCGTCGTTGCGATGATCGTCTCCTCGCACTCGGTCCTCCAATATTCATGCTGCGGCGATTATGATCGCCGAAATCCGTTCCTATGCCCTTACTGAGGCGAATTCATGTCGTATAAAAGCGCAATTATGTCGACACTCTAACCGGTCCCGATTGATTCCGATAGTATTCTGTTTTCATTAACGAAAACCAATAGGCCGCCCATGAACGAATCTTCACCCGCCGCATCTGACGCCCGCAACGTCTTCGGCGAACCGTTAACGCCGTGCTCCCTCGATCCGTTAACCGGCTGGACCCGCAATGGCTGCTGCGAAACCGACGGCCATGACGTCGGCATGCACGTGGTCTGCGCGCGCATGACCGAAGAATTTCTCGACCACCAAAAACGCGTCGGCAACGATCTGTCGACGCCGCGGCCGGAGTTCGGTTTCCCCGGCTTGAAGCCGGGCGATCAATGGTGCGTTTGTTTGGCGCGGTGGAAGCAAGCCCTGGACGACGGCGTGGCGCCGCCAATCGTGCTCGCCGCCACCCACGAAGAGGCGCTCGTCGTAGCGCCGATCGAGACCTTGCGCGAATACGCGGTGGACGTCGCTTGAGCGCGCCCAACGTCATCGACGTGCGCGGAGCGACGCCGGGCGAACCTCGTTTCGCCGACGCGACGGCGGCGGCGGTGCGGCTGATCGACGGCGGCGGGCTGGCGGCGATTCCCACCGAGACCGTTTATGGCCTGGCGGCGGACGCCTGTAACGACCGCGCCGTCGCCGAGATCTTCGCCGCTAAAGGCCGGCCGTCCTTCAATCCGTTGATCGCCCATGTGGACGGCGCCGAGATGGCCGCGCGTCATGTGGCGTTGTCGCCCCTCGCCGAGCGGCTCGCCGCCGCCTTCTGGCCGGGACCGTTGACCCTTGTTTTGCCGCGGCGGCTTGAGGCGACCGCCGGCGGCGTCTCGGCCCTGGCCAGCGCCGGCCTCGACACCCTCGCCATCCGCTGCCCCGCCGCGGCGCTGACGCGCCATGTGATCGCCGCCCTCGGGCGCCCGATCGCAGCGCCAAGCGCCAATCGCTCCGGCGCTGTGAGCCCGACCACGGCGCGCCATGTGGCTGACGGGCTGGGCGACAGGGTCGCGCTTATTCTCGACGCCGGGCCCTGCGCCGTCGGGGTTGAGTCGACAATCATCCGTGTCGATCATGACGAGGCGACGCTGCTGCGCGCTGGCGGCCTGCCCCGGGAGACGATCGAGAAAGAGATCGGGATCACGCTCGGCGCCCGGCCTGAGGCTGACGCGCCGATCGCCGCCCCCGGCATGCTCGCGAGCCATTACGCGCCAAGCATTGCATTGCGCCTCGACGCCGACGCAGCGCGTCCAGGCGAAGCGTTTTTAGGGTTTGGTCCGACGGTTTCGGGCCCGGCGGACGCCCTGCCCGCCGTCGCCTTCAATCTGTCTCCATCGGGGGATCTGACCGAAGCGGCGGCCAACTTATTCGCCCATCTGCACGCGCTGGACGCCGCCTGCCGGTCGGCCGGGATCGGCGTGGCGGCGGTCGCCCCGATTCCCGACATCGGCCTCGGCGAGGCGATCAATGATCGCCTTCGCCGGGCCGCCGCGCCGCGGCCTTAGGACAACACGGCTTACGGTTTGCGGAAACGCAACGCGAATTGATCCGTTTTGCCGCGAATCGCCGGATCGAATGCGCTGATATCGAGGGGGTCGGCGGCGTTGGCGAGAAAATCGCTCTCCTTCTCCAATTTGAACCCCGCCGCCTTCGCCAGACCGATGACCACGGCTTTGTCGATGCGATGCAGATCATGGCCGGTGGCGACCGGCGCGCCGGGCTTGGCGGCATGGTCGATGACGACGAATCGGCCGCCGGGCTTCAGCATCTCGAAGATCGCTTTGTAGCTCGCTTCTGGGTCGCCGAGACTGTCCAGCTCCGGCGGCTTAAAATACAATTCATGGGGACCTTGCACCCATGTGGCGACGTCGACGGACCCCGGCGCGACATCGAAGGCGTCGAACAAGGAGATCTTCTCCGTCACATTGGCGAGCCGGCCGTCAGCCAAGCGCGCGTCGATCTCGTCTTTGACGAAGGAGCGAAACCCTTCCGGGTTTTGCATCATCACCGCGCCTTCGGATCCAACCAGACGGGAGAATAATTCCGTGTACCACCCCGAACCGGCTTCGATTTCGAACACCGTGTCGCCGGGCTTGATCTTGGTGAAGGCCAACGCCTTGGCGGTCTTGCGACGCTCATCGTCGGCCTTGTCGGCGGCGCTGCGCTCAGCGTGATTGATCGCTGCGTCGATCGCCGAGGTCGCTTTGCCGGCGACGGCCTTGGCGGTCCCTTCGGCGAACGCAGCCATAGGCGTCAGGGCGGCCGCTGCGGCGCACAGGAATAACGCCGCCGTGGCCGTCGCCATGCCATTGTCCGATTGGTGAAATCTAATCATCGCAACCCCCTTGAAAGTTCCGCCCGCGAGACGGGCGCGGCACCGCTTTGCAGCGGCGCAGTCATCGACTACACATCACTCTGGTCGGTCGTCCCGGGGACGACCTTGGACGGGAACGCCTCTCTCACACATCAATATGGGCAGCCCAATGACGTCAGAACAGAACGCCCCATCGCACCCCACCATTCCACTTATCGCAAAACAGGCGATTGAAGCCGCTGTCGGACCCGCCGGCGTCATCGCCGGCGACGACGCAGAGCCGTTACTGCAAGAATGGCGCGGGCGTTGGCGCGGCGCGCCGAGCCTGATCGTCGCGCCTGGAACCACGGCGGAAACTGCTGCCGTGGTGAAAATCTGCGCCGACCATCGTATCGCGATCACCCCCCAGGGCGGCAATACCGGGCTCGTCGGCGGACAGATCCCGCAACACGGCGAGGTTTTGATTTCCTTGCGCCGGCTTAACCGCATTCGCGACGTGGCGCCGTTGAACAACGCCATGGTGATCGAAGCCGGCGCCACCCTCGCCGCCGCTCAAGAAGCCGCTGCGGCGGTCGACCGATTGTTTCCATTGTCGATCGGCTCGGAGGGCAGCTGCCAAATCGGCGGCGTCATCTCGACGAACGCCGGCGGCGTCAACGTGCTGCGCTATGGCAATACCCGCGACCTCGTCTTGGGCCTTGAAGCGGTGACCGCAGACGGCGAGCTTTGGAACGGCCTTAAGACCTTGCGCAAGGACAATACTGGCTACGATCTGAAGCAATTATTCATCGGCGGCGAAGGCACCCTTGGCATCGTCACCGCCGCCGCTCTGAAATTGTTTCCGGCGCCGCGGGAAAAAATGACGGTCCTCGCCGGCCTGCCCGATGCGGCGGCGTGCGTGCCCTTGCTGTCCCGAGCCCATGCAGCGAGCGGCGGCCAGACCACCAGCTTCGAGCTGATTTCCCGCCCGTGCCTTGAGCTCGCCATCAAAAACCTGCCCGACGTGCGCGACCCAATGGCGACGCCGCACCCGTGGTATGCGCTGATTGAGTTTTCCGCAGGAGCGGAAGGCGTGCTCGCGCCCATGGCCGAGGCGTTCCTTAGCGCCGCCCTTGAGGCGGGTGAAATCGATGACGCGATCATCGCCGCCAGCGACGCCCAATCCCATGCCCTTTGGCATATGCGCCACGGCCTGTCGGAAGCCATGCGTCCAGAAGGCGCCCAGGTGAAACACGATATTTCCGTGCCGGTGAGCGACATCCCGGCGTTCTTGAACGCCGCCGACGCCGCCGTGGAGGCCGCTTGCCCTGGCGCCCGTGTCATCGCTTTCGGCCATGTCGGCGACGGCAATATCCATTATGACGTCCTGCAGCCGCTGGGAATGGAACGCGCCGCCTTCCTTAGACGCTGGGACGCCGTCGAAGGCGGCGTCTATGACGTGATCCAGCGCTTCAACGGATCGATTTCAGCCGAGCATGGGGTCGGCGTCGCCCGCCGCGACGCATTGGTGGAGCGCAAGAGCCCGGTGGAGATGGCGCTTATGGCCAAGGTCAAATCGGCGTTAGATCCGCACGGGATTATGAACCCGGGCAAGATGCTGCGCGTAGACTGAAGCGACGAACCGATATTGACGGGCGCCGGCGCGCTCGCTTATCGACATCATGGATCGCCGCCGCAACTGGAACGCAATGCCCAATGTTAGTTTTATTGTCGCCTGCAAAAAATCTGAACTTCGACGCCGCGCCCGACGCCCCGGCGTCGACCAAGCCTGCGCTCTCCAAGCACACTGCGGAGCTAGCCGAGACGACCCGCGGCTTGACCCGCGCGAAACTCCGCACACTAATGAATATCTCGGAGAACCTCGCGGATCTTAATTATCAACGCTTTCAGGACTTCAAGGTTAGCGGCAAGATCGCCAACGTGAAGCAAGCGGCGTTGGCGTTCAACGGCGACGTCTATCTCGGCCTCGACGCGGCGACGCTCTCCGCCGACGATCTCGCCTATGCGCAAGACCATGTCCGCATTTTGTCCGGCATGTACGGGCTATTGCGGCCGCTCGACGCGATCCAGCCGTATCGCCTGGAAATGGGATCGCGCCTACGCAATGGCCGCGGCGCGGATCTCTACGCGTTCTGGGACGGCGTCATCGTCAAAGAGCTCACCAAGGCTCTAAAAAGCCAAGACGACAAGACCATCGTCAATTTAGCGTCGAAGGAATATTTCAATGCGGCGCAAACGGATCAATTAAAAACCCGCGTCGTCACGCCTGTGTTCAAAGAGGAAAAAGACGGCGCTCTGCGGCAATTGCAATTCTTCGCCAAACGCGCCCGGGGCCTGATGGCGCGTTGGATCGTGCAGAACCGCGTCGACAGCGTCGACGGCCTGAAAGACTTCAATGTCGAGGGCTATGCATTCCAACAGGACGGCTCGAAAGACGACACCTGGCTGTTCACCCGGCCGCAGCCGCCGTTGAAGTCGAAGCAACCCGCCAAGAAAAAAGCCGCCGCCTAAGGCGCGGCTCCCACGTCGGACTTCCTAGCGCGATCAGAACAGCTCCGCCTGGCCGACGGCGCGCGCGAGCCGTTCGCCTTCGTTGCGGGCGTTGCTGACTTCCTTCGACACCGCATAATAGCGCCACGAACCGGCTTCCTGCGCGCCGAGCAAAGGCGCGAGATCGCCCACGTCGCGCTCATCCGCGGCGAGCCAGCGCGCGTAATCATTAGGCTGAATAATGATCGGCTCGCGGCCATGGAGCGGCTTTAGATCCTGTCCCGCAGCGGCGGTGAGAATCGCCGCCGTATCGATCTCGCCGCCGTCGGGATCATGGGCGGTCTCCCAAATGCCCGCGAAGGCGAACAAGCGCTTGTCGTTCAATGTGATGCAATAGGGCTGCTTCGCGCCCTTTTCGGTGCGCCATTCATAGAAACCGTCCGCTGGGATCAAGCAGCGGCGGCGTTTCCAGGCGGCCCGGAACGTCGGCTTCTCCGCCACGGTTTCGCTGCGCGCGTTGATCAACGGCTTCGACCCCATGCGTTCGTGATAATCCTTCTTCGCCCACGACGGGATGAACCCCCAGCGCATTAGCGAGAATATCGGCTTGCGCTCGGCGATGGGCGCAGCCTCGTCCATGTGAATGACGCCGATCGGTTGGGTCGGGGCGACGTTCCAACGCGGCGGGAAATTGTCCCGAACGTCCACTTGGAAGGCTTGCGCCACGGCGTCTGGAGGCGAGGTAAAGAGGTAGCGACCGCACATAGATGCAGTATATAGCCCAGCTATGACGAAGAATGAACATCGCCGCCCCATGGTCGGCGTCGGCCTTGTGGTGTTTCGCGCCGATCAGGTGTTGTTGATCAAACGCGGCAAGCCGCCTTTTCTCGGCCAATGGTCGATCCCGGGCGGGCGCGTGGAATACGGTGAATCATTGCGCGCCGCGGCGCTGCGCGAACTCGCCGAGGAGACCGGCGTGTCGGCGCGGATCACCGGACTGATCGACGTGTTCGAAGCCCTGCCTGATGGGCCGGCCCAGGACCAGCGCCATATGGTGATGATCGACTATGCGGCGGAATGGACCGATGGCGAGGCGCGCGCCGGCGACGACGCCTGTGCGGCGGCGTTCGTATCGATCGACGACGCCCGGTCGCGTCTGGCCTGGGACGAGACCCGGCGGGCGCTGGACATGGCGCTCGCCATGCGCGCCGCGCCTTAGCGGCAGATGAGCCCGCGGCAGCGCCGCAAGATTGCGCAATCCTCGGATTTCCGCCAGACTCGCCAAACTATCGCCCCATCTCCATGCGAGGCATTTCGCCATGAATCAGAAATTTCTCAGCTTGGTCGCCGCTCTTGTTGCGACGTTAACCTTCGGGCCAGCGGCGGCGCAGAGCGCGGGGCGCCAAGCCGATCTCGCCGCCCTGGCGGAAGTCTATGGCGCCTTGCACCATGTGCGCCGCACGTGCGCGCCCGAGCGCGAAGCTGATTTATGGCGCGAACGCATGAAGCAACTTGTCGCGTTAGAGCAGCCGACGGCGCGGTTCCGCGGCCGCCTGGTCGCCGCTTTCAATGAAGGGTTCCGCAGCGCTCAGGCCGCTTATCCCGTCTGCGACGTGGCCGCGCAATCGCAATCGGCGGTCCTCGCCGGGCGCGGCGAAGCGATCATCGCCCGGCTCGCCAGTTAAGCGACAGCTGAATCACGCGGGACCGACGGTCTCCTGGAATTTTACCGGCGCGCCGCCGGCGGGGCCGATGATCTCGCCGTCCCACATCACCTTCCGGCCACGAATGATCGTGCCGATCGGCCAGCCGGTGGCGTCGAAGCCGTCGAACGGGGTCCACCCGGACTTGGACGCGGACCAGGCATGGGTGATCGTCTCCTTGCGCGCCAGGTCGACGATGGTGAAATCCGCGTCATAACCCACCGCGAGCCGGCCTTTGCCAGCGACGCCGAACACCCGCTGCGGCCCATGACAAACGAGATCGATGAACCGCATCAGGCTCAATCTGCCTTCTGCGACATGGGTCAGCATCACCGGCACCAGGGTCTGCACGCCGGGCATGCCCGAGGGCGAGGCCGGATAAGGCTTGGCCTTCTCCTCCAGCGTATGCGGCGCATGGTCCGTCGCCATCACGTCGAATACGCCGGCGGCGACGGCGCGCCATAGGCCTGCGCGATGTTCGGCCGCGCGGATTGGCGGGTTCATCTGGGCGAGGCCCTTCATGTCATGGTAGCATTCCGGCGCGGCGAAAGTGAGATGCTGGGGCAGGATTTCGGCGGTGACGAGATCCTTGTTCGCGGCGAGCATCGGGATCTCGTCCTGGGTCGAAATATGCAGAACGTGAATTCGCCGCCCCGTCTCCCGCGCTAACCGGATCAATCGATCCGTACACCGCACAGCGGCTTCGACGCTGCGCGCTTCGGGATGCGACGTCCAATCGCCTTCCCGCGCCAACGCCTTGCCTTCACGCAGCAGAAATTCGTCTTCGGAATGGATCGCCACGCGGCGCCGGCCATGACGCAGCACTTCGCGCACGCCGGCGTCGTCCTCCACCAAGAGATCGCCAGTGGACGCGCCCATGAAGATTTTCACCCCGCACACGCCCGGCAACAATTCAAGCTCGGCGAGATCGAGCGGATTGCCGTGGGTGGCCCCGACATAGAAAGCATGGTCGCAATGCATGCCGCCATGGTCGACCTTGCCGGCGGCGCGGGCGAGCTTGTCCTCGATCGCCTCGGCGGTGACCGTTAGCGGGCTGGTGTTGGGCATTTCAAACACCGCGGTGACCCCGCCCAGCACCGCCGCGCGGCTGCCGGTTTCAAGGTCTTCTTTGTGCACCGGGCCGGGTTCGCGAAAATGCACTTGGCTGTCGATGACGCCAGGCAAGACATGCAGACCGGCGCAATCGACGACGGTTTCCGCGTCGGCGCTAGCGTCCACGTCAAGCGCCGCGATTTTGCCGTCGCGCACGCCGATATTGCGCGCCCCGACGCCGTCATGATTGACGACCATGCCGCCTTTAAGGATGAGATCGAATGCTTGGGTCATATTCCGCGCCCTTTCTGACCGCGTTGGGAATTCGCCATAGCCCTAGCGCTTTTGCGCCGAAACGAAAAGAGCGGCGAAGCCCTCGCTCGCCGCTCGTTTCCTAATCGTAGTGTCGCATTCGCCGCGGGCTTAGGAGCGTTGGGCGGCGACCCAAGCGTCGACACGGCGTTCGAGAATGTCGAGCGGCAAGCCGCCGCCGGACAAGACCGTGTCATGGAACCCGCGAATGTCGAAATCCTCGCCAAGATCGGCGCGCGCCTTAGCCCGCAGCTCAAGAATTTTCAGCATACCAACTTTATACGACGTCGCCTGTCCTGGCCACACGATGTAGCGCTGGACCTCGGAGCGGATCTGCCCCTCGGCCGCCGGCGAGTTGGCGATGAAGTAAGCGACCGCCTCTTCTTCGGTCCATTCCATATGGTGCAAGCCAGTGTCCAGCACGAGACGGATGGCGCGCCAAATTTCCGTCGTCAGGCGGCCGAAGTCGGAATACGGGTCCTCATAGGCGCCCATTTCCTTGGCCGAGATCTCCGAATACAGCGCCCACCCTTCGACA
>CAYWWL010000028.1:0-12601 GCA_964461925.1 uncultured Caulobacterales bacterium
CGCCATAGCCTGGCGGCAATAAGATCCGAACGCTGCGTGACGCCACATGTACGGACGGAAACTCGTCAATGACGATCAACTGTCCCACGACGCCGTCTTTCGCCTGCGCAATCGACGCCGCCATCAAGGCGAACGTAGCGGCGAGAATCGCTAGCGCCCTATTCATCTTTGGACACCGGTCGGAAGCGAATAGCGACGCCGCCGCTCGTCGCGAGCTTGAACGACATGGTCTCGCCCCGTTTTACCGATCGCTCCTCAATGACGATGTCATAAGGGTTATCGCGCCAGTCGGCGTCAGCGCCGTCGCGATAAATCTCGGCGACATAGTCTTTGTCGGCGTCAAGGAATTCAAGCGGCACGTCGACGATGCGCGCTTCTTCGTCGGTCAGCGCGCCAACATACCAATCGTCGCTATTGCGGTCGCGCCGCGCATAGGTGACGAAATCGCCAATCTCGCCATTCAAGGCGATCGTTTGCGCCCAATCCGCCGGCACGTCTTTGATGAATTGGAACGCATCCATGCGCTTCTCATAATTTTCCGGCAAGTCGGCGGCCATTTGCACCGGCGAGTACAACACGACATAGAGCGCCAACTGCTTGGCTAACGTCGTCTGCGGACGGTTCGACGGATCAGAACGCTCCATATCGGGCCGCAGAGGCGGACGTTTGTTCGGCTCCAGATCGAAAATTCCCGGCGTGAAATCCATGGGACCGGACAGCATCCGCGTAAATGGCAAGATCGCCGCGTGCTCCGGCGGATTGGGCGGCGAGCCCCAGGCATTGAACTCCATTCCGCGCGCGCCTTCCCGGGACATCCAATTAGGATAGGTCCGGCGCAGACCGGTGTCCTTCACCGGCTCATGGGCGTTAATGCTGATCTTGCGCTTCGCCGCCTCTTTTACCACTCGGAGATGGTGGTCGACCATGAATTGACCGTCATGCCATTCATATCGCTTATGGCCATCGTCATCGATACGTTCGATCTGGCCAGCGTCCGCCACGTACCCGGTCTTGATCACGCGCACGCCATTCTCCTCATAGAGGTCGAGCGCGTCGCTTAGCTGGCTTTCGTAGTTCGAGACGTCGCCGGACGTTTCATGGTGGCCGATAAGCCGCACGCCTTTCGACTGCGCATAAGCTCCAAGAGCCTCCAAGTCGAAGTCCGGATAGCTCTCAGTAAAGCTGAACAGATCGCCATTATTGAACCAATCGCCGTCCCAGCCGATGTTCCATCCTTCGACGAGAACGCCGGTGAAGCCATGCGCGGCGGCGAAGTCGATATAGCGTTTGGTCTCCTCGGTCGTCGCGCCATGAATAAGGTCATTGCCCCAACTGCGATCGCGAATGTGCATCGCCCACCAAATGCCGACGTATTTTCCAGGTTCGGCCCAGGACACGTCGCCAAGCTTGTTCGGTTCGTTGAGATTGAGGATGATGTCGGAGTTCAAAAGCCCCGCCGCGTCGGCGGAAACCTGAATCGTCCGCCAAGGCGTTAGGAATGGCGTTTTGGTCTTGACCATCACCCCATCGGACCATCGGGACAATGAGGCTTTAAACGTACCCGGACGAAGTCGCTGCAACGACATGCCGGAATAATCGACCAACGCCGCCTCATGAATGCTGAGATGAACGCCGGATTTCGTTTTGAACGTCACCGGCGTGTGCGCGTCTTGAACCTCTCCGGCGGGCGTCGTGTTGTAGACGTATTCATACCGATTGAATTCGCCGCTCGGGATCCACCACGCCGTCGTGTCTTGGCCGATTGCGAACTGCGTCAGCTCATCGACGATTTCGACATTCTTGAGCTTCTTCTGACGCGGCACTTCATAACGAAAACCTAAACCGTCGTCGAACACCCGGAACCGAACCAGGAAAGAGCGCTCCGTATCTTCCGCGTCCTTAAACGTCACCGCTAATTCATTGTGATTGTCGCGCACGAACTGACGCTCGCCCCAGGGCTGCTCCCAGGTTTCGTCCGATGCAGACGCCTGGGTGTCAGCGATTTCGAGATTTCTGTCGAAACCTTCTTGCTGCTTGAACAGAAGACCCAATCGAGACGCATCGACGACGACGTCGCCATTAAAGCTGACGCTATACTCGGCGCGGCCCTCATCGTCCGACACGCTGACGACGAGCGCGCCATCGGGCGAGGCGACGTCTACTTGCTTCGCGACGGCGGGCGACAGCATCGCCACCGCGGCGACACTTCCGACGAAAGCGCTCGTGAACTGGCGAAATAGCATTGACGTCTCCTTTTGGCGGCCAGGACGGAGCGCCCCGGCGCTGCAGTGCAAAATTATGCAAAAAATGCTCGGCCATACGCTTAATATCACAATTTATGGTGGTTTCTCTATGATTTTTTATGCAATAATTTCAAAATCGGAAGTGACTTGCCAGCGTATGGGGCGCGCTAAACATGACGAAACTGCGTATTGCCGCGACCGCTGCGGCGGTCCTAACGCTTGCGAATTGCAAAGGGTCAAGCGAGCCCGCGCCTGCACCCGCCTCAACGCCAAGCGCCAGCGCGCCGACCCAATCGACGAGCCTGCCAGCCGGCGCGACGCCGTCATTTAGCGATCAGACGACCGTCAAGAACGTCGTTCATGATTTCGGCTTCTCGCCGACCGTCAACATTATGGTGCGACAGTTCGCCGGCGGCGCGGCGTCCGGCGATATCGACAATGACGGCGACGTCGATCTTTTCGTCCTACGCGGCGACGCAGGGCCCAACCTTCTCTACGTCAATGAAAATGGCGTCGACTTCACAGAGTCGGCGGCGGCGGCGGGGCTGGCGAACACGCTCGGGGCCGGCGTCAATGGCAAACACAGCGGCCCCGTCTTTGGCGACCTCGACGGCGACGGCGACCTCGACTTACTGATGGGCGGGCTCGAGGGCGATACGCCCCGGCTTTTCCTCAATGACGGGTTCGGATCGTTCGCTGACGCGACGGCGGGCTCCGGCTTTGACGCGGCGACCTCTCGCTATACAGTCTCAATCGCGCTCGGCGACTATGACGACGACGGAGACCTCGACGTGGCCATGGCGCACTGGGGAACGCCGCGCGATCCCTCCGCTCCTGGCGAAACCGAAACCCTTTGGCGCAATGACAGCGACCTTTCAGGCGTTCGATTTACGCCGGTCAGCGTCGAGTCCGGCGTCGCCAATCTGCTCGCATTGGAATTGCCCCAGGGCGTTCTCGGCCCAAATCACGACTACAGCTTCGCCCCTTCTTTCGTCGATGTCGACGGCGACGACGATCTTGACCTTTTGATCGTTTCCGACTTTCGCGGGTCGCGCATTTTGCTGAACCAAGGCGACGGCAGCTTCGCGCTCAGCAGCTTCACGCCCGACGATGAAAACGGCATGGGCTCAGCGGTCGGCGACTTCGACAATGACGGCGACTTCGACTGGTTCATCTCCTCGATCAACGGCAATCGCTTGTTCGAAAACCTCGGTGGGGGAGATTTCCGGCGCGCGTCGGAATCCGGCGTCGAGCCTGGCGGCTGGGGATGGGGATCTTGCTTCGCCGACTTCAACGCGGACGGATGGTTGGATATCTATCAAACTAATGGCTGGGAGGCGGGAAAAGATCCGTCAGCGTCGAACTATGTCGACGACACCTCGCGGCTTTGGATCAATAACGCCGACGGAACGTTCACTGACCGCGCCGCCGACGCCACGATGGTCGACACCGACCAGGGACGCGGTGTCGTCTGCGACGATTTCGACAATGACGGCGACGTCGACGTGGTGCTGCTGACGGCGGAGCCCCAAGACGCGGCGATCTATTGGGACAATCGACTCGACAGCGGCAACTATCTCAAAATCACGCTGCGCGGTCTCGCGCCAAACACGTTCGCCGTGGGCGCGATCATCAAAGTCGTGATCGGCGACACCACGCAAACCCGCCAGGTCGCCGTCAACAGCAACTTCACGTCGCATAATGCGGCGACGCAGCTGATTGGCATGGGGAGCAATGATCGAGCCTCCATCCGAGTGATCTGGCCGGACGGCGCTGAATCGATCTTCGATTCGGTCAGCGCAAATCAGACGCTGACCATCGACCATCCCTCGCGTTAATTGCTAGATCGGTAGATCCGGAACCCCCAGGGCTCCAATTGTACTTGTTCGGCGCCCCCGAACGTAGCGGCCTCGCCCGTCAAAACGTCGCGATAATCGCCGATATGGCGCCGCGTCGAGAGACTAACGCGCTGCGCCTCATTCGAAAGATTAAAAATGGCGAAGACGGCGTCGTCATCGGTTTTTCGAACGAAGCTGAACACCGCCTCTTGCCGGTCATTCGGCACCTCGACCATCTGCGCGCCGTGCGCGCCGTTCCAAAGCGCCTTGGTCCCATGCTTCAGCTCGATGAGACGGCGGAATAGCTCCGCGCGAGAGCCTTCGCGCCATAGAATCTCGTCCTTGTCGAAGAACGATAGTTTGCGGTCGACGTCCGCTTCCTGGCCGCCATAGATCAGCGGCAAGCCCTCGCCGACGAATGAAAGAGCGATGGCGAGCTCATACGCGTCCCCATAAATCTCCGAGGCCACGCCATCCCACGCGTTCTGGTCATGATTGTCGGTGTATATCATGCGATAAGCGCCGCGTGGCCAGGTGTTGCGCTGATTGTAGTAGTAGCCCCTGACGGCGCCGGCCCCGCCGCTACGCGCGGTTTCCTGCATCGCGTTTTTCCAGGCCCAAGCGTAGGTCGCGTCAAACGCCTGCTGATGCAGATCGCGCGTTTCCCATTCAGCCAGCATGAATACCGGCTTGACGGCGTCGAGTTGACGCCGCGCCTCGACCCAGAAATCCAGCGGCGCAAATCCAGCGACGTCTGCGCGATACCCGTCAATGTCGAATTCCCGCACCCAATACAACAGGCTTTCCGTCATGTATTCGCGAAGACCGGCATTGGCGTAGTTAAAATCGACGGTGTCGTTCCAATCCGTTCCCGGCGGCGGCGTCAGTTCGCCTTCAGGCGTCGACGAATACCAGTCGCGATTGGTCTCGGTCAGCGCATTGTCCCAGGCGGAGTGGTTCGCGACCCAGTCAATAATGACATGCATGCCGAGCCGATGAACCTCGTCCACGAAATTTCTGAGATCCGCTTCGTCGCCAAGGTCGGGATTGATCGCGCGATAGTCTTTGACCGCGTAAGGACTGCCGAGACGTCCTTTCCGATTGACTTCGCCAATCGGATGGATCGGCATCAGCCAAACTATGTCGACCCCCATCTCCGCTAACCGCGGCAAGTGAGACTGGGCGGCGGCGAACGTGCCCTCGGGCGTGAAATGACGCGTATTCATTTCATATAGCACCGCGTTGCGGGTCCAGTCGGCGTTCTCCACATTGACGTACGGTTGAGGCGCATACTGATCGATCGGCGTTGAACGCTCCGCAGCGCAGGCGGCGACGCCCGCCAATGCGAAAGCGACAATTGCGACCGTCTTCACGGCGCTCACGCCACGTCTCCGGCTGTCCCTTCGCCGGCGGCCTCTGGCGGCACGTCCGAAACGAACAGCGTCGCCACAGCCGCCAGAACGAACGAAACCGAGGCGATCATTAACGCGAAAATCGGTTCTTTGTTGAAAAACGCGGTCAACAAAAACCCTAGGAATGTCGCCGCGACCAATTGCGGGACGACGATGAAGATATTGAAGATCCCCATGTAGACGCCCATTTTCGACGCCGGCACGGATCCCGCCAAAATGGCGTATGGCAATGACACGATAGAGGCCCAGGCGACGCCGACGCCGATCATCGCGATCCACAGCAATTGCGGGTCGCGAAACACCAGCATCATCGCGAAACCAACGGCGCCGACAACGAGGTTGAGCGCGTGCAAGCGCCGCCGATCCATCTTCGCGGCGACCCAAATGAAGCCCAATGCGGCGATCGCGGCGACCCCGTTCCTCACCGCGCCAAGCAAGCTCCACCAATCGGCGGCGTCTTGATAGCCTTGGGTCGTCGGATCAGGCGCGCTGAAGTGGTATTCGGCCACCGCAGGCGTGCCATAGATCCACATTGAGAACATGGCGAACCAGGAAAAGAATTGCACCACCGCCAGCTGGCGCATGGTCGTCGGCATGTCAAAAAGATCGTTTACGACCTCCATAAACCCGTTATCGTCGCGCCCCCCCGATCGCATCATTCCTGCGATAATCTGTATCACGCCGAAAACCCCGATCAGGCCCGAAAGGACATAAAGCTCTTTGGCGATCTCGATTTGCCCTAGGAACTGAAACAGATCGGGTCGCGGCGTTTGGCGGGAGAAGAAAACGAAAGCCGCCATCGCGGCGCCGACGGCTATCCAGAGCAGCCCGCCCATATGGAACTGACCAGCACTGCGCACCGCCGCCACGCGTTCTTGGCTTTGCAGCCCAAGCGCTTTCTGGCGCGCCTCTGCGAACGTCTTCAGCTCTTCAGGGCTATATTCTTCGCTAGCGAAAATCGTCCACATGACCGCCGCCAGCAACGCCGCGCCGCCAATATAGAACGCCCATTGCACAGTTTGGGGGATCTCCCCCGCAGGCGCTGTGTTGCTTAATCCTAGCCAATTAGTCATCACCCACGGCAAGGCGCCGGCGATGACCGCACCGACGCCGATGAAAAAGCTTTGCATCGCATAACCAGTGGTGCGCTGACGATTGGGAAGGTTATCGCCAATGAACGCGCGAAACGGCTCCATCGTGATATTCAACGACGCATCCATGATCCATAGCATCCCCGCCGCGATCCAAAGCGTCGGCGAATTCGGCATCATGAACAGCGCCAAACTCGCCAACACTGCGCCAACAAAGAAGTACGGCCGACGACGACCAAATCGGCCCCAGGTATTGTCTGACAAATGACCGATGATCGGTTGCACAATCAGGCCAGTCATGGGGGCGGCGATCCACAGAATCGCCAATTCATCGACTTCGGCGCCAAGAGTCTGAAAGATGCGGCTTACATTGCCGTTCTGCAGATCAAACCCAATCTGAATGCCTAAAAACCCGAAACTCATGTTCCAGATCTGTGCAAAATTCTTTGCTGGTTTCCTCATTGCGTTTCGCTTCCCTCGCCGGTTTTATTTGTAATCGGCCTATTATCGTTTTGACTGGCGCCGTTTTGACTGGATTGGGCCGCGGCGCTAGCGCAAGGCCTTACGGCTGGCCCATCTTCCGCGGCCCATTCGCTCCCTATTCGGTCAACGCGACGGCCTGTATCCGCGACACCCTGATCAGCCATCGATTTTTCGCCGCACCGCGACAATATTCTGAGGCGCCAAATTCCCACCCGCCGATCGGGCCTAAAGCGTCGTCTCAGAGAGCGCGTGCGGTTCATGTCGGAGTAAGAATGCCGGTTTTGCAAATTTCTGCAAGATATTTAGATGAAAGCCTTGGCTTTGGCATTCGGCGCGTCTTGACGATACCTAGAGATGCCCACAAAATAAGTGTTCTAAGCGTTTATATGTCCGGACCTGAAGCCGCACAAAAAATTGTAAATTGATCTGCGGATCTGTCGCGCCGCAGCAAAAAAGGCCTCATGACATGAAGCAATTATTCTCCCTAGTCGCCGCCTCTCTGCTCCCGTTGACGGCGCTCGCCGCTGAGACAGGCCGTCCCCAGCGTCCGCCCGAAGATGAAGTTATCTATTTCGTCCTACCGGACAGGTTTGAGAATGGCGACACGTCGAACGATCGCGGCGCCATTGACGGCGGTCGCCTCGATCATGGTTTCGACCCAACCGATAAAGGCTTTTACCAAGGCGGCGACCTGAAGGGCCTGATGAACCGCCTCGACTATATCCAGGACCTTGGCGCAACGGCGATCTGGCTCGCGCCGATCTTCGAAAACAAACCGGTGCAAGGGCCAGCCGGCGCTGAATCCTCCGGCTATCACGGCTATTGGATCACCGACTTCCTTAATGTCGATCCGCATTTCGGCACGCCCGCCGACTTCAAAGCCCTCGTCGACGCCGCCCATGCGCGCGGCTTGAAAGTCTATATGGACATCATCACCAATCACACCGCCGACGTGATTAAGTATGAAGAGTGCCATGGACCGGACGCACCGGCCGAGTACCGCGATAATTATGCTTGCCCCTATAGATCGGTCGCAGACTATCCCTATACGACGCGAGGCGACGCCTCCGGCGAAACAATAAATAATGGGTTTTTGGGCGCCGACCCAGTTCATTTGACAACTGATAATTTTGAGAAGCTGGTTGACAGCGACTACGCCTATACGCCGTTCGTTCCCGACGCTGAAAAAGACGTCACACGCCCCGCTTGGCCCAACGACAATCGCTATTACCACAATCGCGGCGACACCACCTGGGAAGGAAAAAGCTCGCGGATCGGCGATTTCGCCGGGCTTGACGATCTGATGACGTCGAATCCGCGGGTCGTCGAGGGCTTCATCGACATCTACAAGCACTGGATCTCCGAGTACCATGTCGACGGTTACAGGATCGACACGGCCAAGCACGTCAATCCCGAATTCTGGCAGAAATTCGCGCCTGCTATTCTTGAGCATGCGCGCGCGGAAGGCATTGAGCACTTCCATATTTTCGGCGAAGTCTATGATTTCGACCCGGCGCATTTGGCGAAGTTCACCACGCGCGATCGGTTCCCGGCGATCCTTGATTTCGCATTCCAAGGAACCGTCCGCGGCGTGGTCGCCGAAGGCAAGCCGACCCGCGAGCTGGAGCGGTTATTTGAAGCCGATGCGGTCTATCGGCATGGATACGAAACCGCGAAGCAGCTACCGACATTTCTCGGCAACCATGACATGGGCCGCTTCTCGATGTTCGTGAAAAACGCCAATGAAGGCGTAAGCGACGACGAATTGCGCGATCGCGTCATCCTCGGCCACGCAATCATGCTGCTTTCCCGCGGCGTGCCGACGATTTACTATGGCGACGAACAGGGCTTTGTATCCGATGACGGCGATCGTGGCGCGCGGGAGACGATGTTCCCCGGCCAGACGCAAGTTTATCTGGACAACGATCTTATCGCGACATCGAAAACCGTGGCTGACAACAACTTTGACCGAGCGCACCCTATCTACAAAGCGATTAAACGCCTCGCCAGGATACGACAATCTGAGCCGGCGCTGCGCCGCGGCGAACAGATCGTTCGACACTCGGACGCGGAGAATGGGCTACTTGTGATCTCCCGCCTTGACCATGATAACGGAACTGAAATTGTCGCAGCTTTTAATGCAGGCAAGGAAGAACGAACCATATCCATCCCCGTCGATGGCCGCGCATCCAAATGGCGGCGACTGGCTGGGAAATGCATGAACAAGAGCGAAGCGTCGGGGGTCTATCGCGTCGAAGTCCCGCCGGCTGGGTTCATCGCATGCAAGGCGGAGTTTTAAGCTTGTGAGCCAGAGCCCATTGAAGACCGACTTAAAGCCAGCCGCCAGCCATGAGCATTGGTGGCGCGGCGCTGTTATCTACCAAATCTACCCGCGCAGTTTTCGCGACACCAAAGGCGACGGCATTGGCGATCTACGCGGCATCGTCGACGGTCTCGATCATATCGCTTCCCTTGGCGTCGACGCCATTTGGATCTCTCCGTTTTTCACCTCGCCAATGGACGATTTTGGCTATGACGTCGCCGACTATTACGGCATCGATCCGAGCTTCGGCGATTTCACGGATTTTGAACGGATTATTGAGAAGGCCCACGGCTTAGGGCTTAAAGTGATCATCGATCAAGTTTACTCGCACACGTCGGATCAACACGCATGGTTCGAAGAAAGCAGGTCGAGCCGGACTAATCCAAAAGCGGATTGGTATGTATGGGCCGACGCGAAGCCGGATGGGTCGCCCCCTTCCAATTGGCAATCCGTGTTCGGCGGTTCTGCGTGGCAATGGGACGGCGCGCGCAGGCAATACTACTTGCACAATTTTCTCACCAGCCAACCCGACCTCAACTTGCACAATGAGGAAGTTCAAGACGCAATTCTTCAAGTCGCTCGGTTTTGGCTCGACCTTGGGGTCGATGGCTTCCGGCTCGATGCGTTGAATTTTTCGATGCACGACCTGGAGCTTCGGGACAACCCGCCCTCAGGGGCGCCGATGGAACGGGTTACGCGGCCGTTCGACATGCAGCTGCATCAATATAATCAATCACATCCTGACATCCCGGCGTTTCTCGAGAGAATCCGAAAAACGATGGACGAATACAAAGCGCGGTTCACCGTCGCCGAGGTCGGCGGCCCTGATCCGCTTGCTGAAATGAAAGCCTTCACCGCGGAGAACAAACGCCTGGATTCCGCCTACAATTTCGATTTTCTGTATGCTCCTAAATTGACGCCGGAACTGGTGAAAAAATCCATCGCCCAATGGTCAGGCGAAGCCGGCGAAGGCTGGCCTTCTTGGGCGTTCTCGAACCATGACGCGCCGCGTGCCGTGACCAGGTGGACGACGCCGGAAAACCGCGAGGCGGTGTGTCGTTTGCTGATGCTGCTGCTGACGGCGCTGCGCGGAAACGCATTCATTTATCAAGGCGAAGAACTGGGCCTGCCCCAAGGCGATGTCGCCTTTGAAGACTTGCAAGACCCCGAAGCGATCGCCAACTGGCCGCACACCCTTGGTCGAGACGGCGCCAGAACGCCGATCCCATGGGCAGCGGCGGCGGATAATGCCGGTTTTACGAACGCGCCCGCCCCTTGGCTTCGGCTCGACCCCGCGCATGCGCCCTTGGCGGTAGACGCACAAGATCGCGATCCCGCGTCGATGCTGAACTTCACGCGGAAGCTGCTGTCGTTGCGGGGGCGCCTCCCGTCCCTCATCGTCGGCGACATTACGCTTTTGGAGACGCCGGACGAGATCGTCGCATTCACCCGGTCCTCGGGCTCCGAAACGGTGCTTTGCGTTTTCAATCTGTCCAGCGCTACAATCGATTGGTCGCCGGATCAGCACGCTGCGAATGTCGCGCTGCTCGCCACAGACATGGAGGTGGAAGCCTCGACATCGGCGCCAACGACGCTTCAACCGCAATCGGGCTATTGGGCCTTGCTTTCAGGAGACGACTAACGTGGCAGACTCGGATCGCAGCTCCATCCGAGGCGCGCGCCTGGAAGACATCGCCCGGCGCGCAAAAGTGTCGATTTCGACTGTGTCACGGGCGCTCAACGATAGTCCCGCGGTAAAACGGCGAACGAAGCAAGCGATTTGGAAGATCGCGCGCGAGTACGACTACGACTTTCGGCAGTCGATGCCCGCCGGGCCTATCGGCGCCGATGCGACCATCGCCATCGTGGTGCCTGCGCCGCAAGCGCGGAAATCCCACGTCGCCGACCCGTTCTTTTTCGAACTATTGGCAGGCATCGCCGAAGCGGCGCGCGATCGCAACGCCGATCTATTGATGAGTTATCTCAGTCCAAGTTCGGACGACGATCTTGAGTACGCCTTGACGACGAGCCGAGCCACCGGGGTCATCTTCATTGGGCAAAGTTCGCTGCATCACGCATTCAATCGACTGGCCAAGCAGGAGAGCCGGTTCGTAGTCTGGGGCGCGGCGTTTCCCGATGCGGCTTATTGCTCCGTCGGCTCGGACAATGTGCTTGGCGGGCAGCGCGCCACTGGCCACCTCATACGGCTTGGCCGCGAGCGCATTTTGTTTCTAGGCGACACCGAGGCGCCGGAAGCGGACCAGCGCTACCGCGGATACAAACAAGCCATGGCCGCCGCGGGACGCGAGGTCGACGACGCCCTTTTCGCGCCGGCGTTCTTCGACGTGCACGCCGCCGAAGCGGCGACCCATGCGGTGCTCGACAGCGGCGTGGAGTTCGATGGCGTCCTCGCGGCCAGCGACTTGATTGCGATCGGCGCGATCCGCGCGCTCAACCGCGCTGGACGGCGCGTGCCGGAAGACGTTTCCGTCGTGGGTTATGACAATATTCCAGCGTCTCGTTTAGTTTCGCCGCAGTTGACCACGATCGATCAAGACGCGACGCTCGCTGGGCGAATGTTAGTCTCTAAACTGATTGATTCGCGCGGAGAAATGGCGACCTCGGATCGGCTCCAAACGAGCCTCCTGATTCGGGACAGCTGCGGCGGATAATCGCCGATCTCAATGCGCGCCTCTTCCGTATGGAAAGAAAACTGTTGAAGGAACGCGCCGATGGCGACCGAACATGCCCCGTTGAAAAGTCTCCTCATCGTCGGCGGCGGCAGCGCTGGCTGGATGACCGCCGCGGCGCTCGCCGACGCCCTTGGCGACGCCTGTTCAATCACATTGGTCGAATCTGAAGCTATTGGCACAGTTGGCGTCGGCGAAGCGACCATCCCCCCAATTCGCCATTTCAATCACCGCCTTGGGATTGACGAGGCGACATTCGTAAAAGAGACCAGCGGCTCTTATAAGCTAGGGATTCAATTCGTCGACTGGACGCGGCTTGGCCATAGTTACTTCCACCCGTTTGGCCAACACGGCGCAGAGTTCGACCAAGTCCCCTTTTATCATTATTGGATGCGGGAGCATTTGGCCGGACGGGTGAGCGGCCCCATAGACGATTTTTCGATGGCTTGGGCGATGGCCAAGGCGGGCAAGTTTTCGCCGCCCTCCCCAGATCGCCGCCTCATCCAATCCACTTTCGATTA
>CAYWWL010000029.1:0-12557 GCA_964461925.1 uncultured Caulobacterales bacterium
GGCGGTGATCACCGTGCGCCCGCCTTGGTCGTCCACCGATTGCAAGAAAATATCCTGGGCGCGGCGCGTTTCGCCGTCGATCGAGCCGAGCCGGATCATGGCGTCTTCGGACAGCTCGACGAATTCCCCTTGCGGTATCTTGATGCCCAGGGCGCCGCTGGTCACGTCGAACCGCAATTGTCGATACTCATAGCCGGCATAGGGTTGGATATAACCGACGAGAAGGAAGTCGAGGACCATCAGGCCGGCGACCAAGGCGAAAACTGGCCGCATCAATCGCCCGAACGAAGCGCCGCTGGAATTCAACGCGTCGAGCTCGCTGCTGAGCGAGAGCGTACGGAACGCTAAGAGGATGCCGAGAAACGCGCCCAAGGGCAGCGCCAGGCTCAAATAATGCGGCAGCAAATTAGCGAGCATGCGCCACACCACGTCCACCGGGCCTTGCTCGGCGAGGACGAAGTCGAACAAGCGCAGCATCTGCTCCAAAAGGAGCAACATGCCCGCGACGCACAGGGACATGATCAGCGGCGTCGCCACGCTTTTGAGAATATATCGATCAATCAGCCCCATAGGCGCGATATTGTCTCTTTCCGATCCACGAGCCGCGACCGTTGCGGCTGCTCCTCGTCTCTAACCAATTCCGACGCGGCGTCCAATAAGGCGGGCGCTACTTATCGTCAGACAACGACGCTTCCTCGAGGCGCGACGTCGCGTCCTTCGCCGTCGCGAAGAACAGAATGAAGTTCAAGCCTTGCGACAGTCCCGCCTCCGCAACAAGCATGCCGGCGATGGCGGCTTCGGGGACGCCGGCGACGCCGGATATCGCCAACGCCGCGCCAAGGTACACTAAGTCTTGGTTCGGCAGGAACGGAATCCGGCTAAGCACGAGCTGAACGGCGATAAAGATTAACCATGCCGTCAGCGCGCCGTCGGGGAGCGCCACGGAATACATCGCCGCGTGAAGCGCCAACACGATGACCATCCGCAGGCTGTGGATCGCCGTTAACCGGACGGTGAGGGCGTCGCTGACGTGAAGAATTCGGCGGCGAAACAAAATCACCACGCCCACCAAGATGATCGACGAGGCGAGAGCGAGACTGAACAGGATTAAGGCGCCGGGCAGAGCGGACAAGGCGGTCTGCAAGTCGCCGGTCATGGCGAGAATGCCGATGACGATGACCGTCGCGGCGTTCGAGGCGAACGCGGAGAGGATATTGTTGTCTTTGACCCCGGCGAGGATCTCGTTGTCCCGTAATGATAAATTGCGCCGCGCCCATAAGGTGAAGACCGCTTCGCCGGAATAGCCCATCACCGCCGAGTTATAGACGCGTTTTCGGATAAAGGCGGTGACGTGCCGCCATAAGGGTTTGCGCCAGACCATCTGATAGGCCGGGATTTCCGACAATGGCAGCGCCAGATAGCGCAGTAGGAACAGAATATAAAAGAGCGGCGCAGCGGGCAGATTGCCGGCGACATTGGACCACCCGACTTGAGTCAATTTGTACACAAGGTACGCCACCACGCCGACGAACATCAGGCGTTGGACGATGGCGAACAGGGCGCGGGCTTCCTTTCGCTCCCGAAAGCGGCGCCAGCGGTCCGATAACCGCTCCCTTTGTGATTGATCAAGCATTACAATTTGACTGCTGCGAAGCCGAGCGAGCTATCATTCGGCGCGTCATTTAGCAATGGGCGACGCTCTGTCGCGCGCTGCTTAGGCGGCGAGGCGAGTTTTTCGCGCCTCGATCAATTTGCCGTAATGGGCGAGCAAAGTGGTGAAATGATCGCCCGGCTCAGTGATCCGCCGCGCGCCGGCGCGGGCGGCGAAGACCAAGTCGTGATTGTCGCGCTCAATGATCCGCCGCATGGCTTCCATGCAAGCTTGCGGATCGCCGGAGCGATAGGTTTCAGAATAGGTCGGATGGGCGAAATCCGCCGCGCCGCCGAGATGCGGGGCGACGAACGGCAAGCCGGACGCGAGCGCTTCTGCGACCACCAGGCCAAAGGTTTCCGCCGCGCCGCCATGGACGAAAAAGTCCGCGCTCGCCAACCGGGTGGCGATTTCGTTGCGGTCGCCGATATGGCCGGCGATTTTGATGCCCGAGCGCTTGTTCGCCTCGCGGTGGACCGTGCGCCACGCCGGCCCGTCGCCAATCACGTAAAACCCCGCCGGATGGACCTCGCGCAGGCGCGAGAACGCCTCCATCAACATGCCGAGGCGTTTTTCAGGATGGTGCCGGCTCACCGCCAAGAACAAGTGCGCATTCGGGTCGTCGACGCCGCATTCGCGCAGCATTTGCTCGCGGACTTGGTCATTGCGTTTGGCGTGGGAGAACATCGCTTTTTCGACCCCAAGCGGGATCACGGTGGGATCGCCGATCCGGCGCTTGCGCAAGCGGTCGGCGTACCAATCGCTGGCTACGACCACGGAATCAAAACGCTGGGACAGCCGCCGCATATAGGCCCAAAACCAGAAACACATATTGTCGAGAACGTCTTCGTTGACGGTCGGGCTGAACAAGGAGTGGGGATACACCGCCACTGGATCCTGATGCAGGAACAAAGATTTCGCCGCGTCGCCTTGCCATCGACCGGCGATCCAGGCGCCCTTCCAAGTCGACGAGCCTTCGACCACGTCGGGTTTGATTTCGTCGAGCAGCTGGTGCACCGGCGCCGGATCCGAGAAGAGATGGTAGCGGTGATCGAACATCAGCGCTGGGGAGCGCACCCAAATGACCTCTCCGCCGAGACGTTTCTCTCGCCGATCGGCGATTCCTGGCGCGATGATCGTCGCTTCGCAGCCAGCTGCGGCGCAGGCCTCCAGCTTTTGGTGCACATAGGTGCGCACGCCGCCGCCGAAGTCGCTAAAGAACTCAGATATATCGACGAGTTTCATACTAATAACCGGAGAGAGCCCTTTACCCCCAACTGGGCAATTCGAGCATTAAAGGCGGATCAAGGGCAGAAAATCAATCGCTGGCGGACACACGTCCATGTGAAGCCATGGCCTCGCGATAATTTGCAATCAGAGCGTCGAGAACCGCGGGCCAATTGAAGTCTAGGCTTCGCGCCCGGGCCGCGGCGGCCATGGCGGCACGTGTGTCTTTCGCGCCGCTAAGCGCCAATAGTTTTTCGACATAGCCCGCCGCGCCCTTTGTCGGGTCTGACAAGAGACCGGTTTGGCCTTCGCTTATCAGCGATTTGCTGCCCGCCGCCGCAGCGCCGATGCTCGGCAGACCGCACGCCATCGCTTCCAAGGTGACGTTGCCGAAGGTCTCGGTGATGCTCGGATTGAAGAAAATGTCGGCGCTGGCGTAAGCCCGAGCCAGGTCTTCGCCCTGCTGATAGCCAGTGAAAACGCCGCCCGGCAGATTTTTTTGAAACCGCGGCCGCTCGGGCCCTTCGCCGACCACAAGGGCTTTGATCTTGGGGTTTTCCGCTGCGGCTTTTAGGACGGCGTCGGCGAAAACGTCGATGCCTTTCTCGAGCACGACGCGACCGACGAACGCCACCAAAATCTCGTCATCGGCGACGCCATTAGCCCGGCGCCATTCCAGGTTGCGTTTGTCGGGATTAAACAGGTCGCTGTCGACGCCGCGGGTCCACTGCCGGATGTCCTTGCCGATGCCGTCATCGGCGAGTTCGTCGGCCATGGATTGGGACGGAGCGTAAACATGTTGGCAGCGCCCGTAGAAGTTCCGCATGTAATTGGTCAGGTGCTTCTCGAGCCATGTGGCGCCGTAATACCGTGGATAGGTGTCGAAGCGGGTATGAAATGACGCCACCGGCGTGATGGCGTTCTTCTCGGCGTATTTCAGCGCGTGAAAACCGGTAATGTCCGGGGCGGCGATATGCACGAGGTTTGGCTTAAAGGCGTTGAGGCGCTTTTTCGCCTCGCCGATCAAGCCGAAGCCGAGGCGGTATTCGCTACGCGATCCTGGCAGCGCCATGGAGGGGATAGAGACCAATTCGCCCGCGTGTTCGAACGCCGGCTCGGCGACGGTGGGCGCGAACACCAAGACCTCGTGACCACGAGTTTCAAGGTGCGCGACCAGCGTGTTCAACGCCCGCACTGGGCCGTCCATCACATAATTATAATTGCCCGAAAACAAGGCGACGCGAAGTTGATCAGGGGCGGACATAGGCTCACGCGAATTTGTCGTTGCGGACCGACGCCATTATGGCGCGGCGGTGTCGGCAACGGGTAACGCCTCGCCAGGGCGAGAGCAATGCGCGACGGCTAAATCAGCGTCGCGGCGGATTAGGATTCAAGCCGGCCTTCGACCCAATCCCACAACAAAGCGGAGATGTCAGCGCCGCCGAAACGCCTGACTTCTTGCACGCCAGTGGGCGAGGTGACGTTAATTTCCGTCAAATAGTCGCCAATGACGTCGATGCCGACGAAGATCAGCCCGCGTTCCGATAAGGTCGGCCCGATCCGGTCGCAAATCTCTTGGTCCCGGGCGCTCATCTCCACCGCTTCGGCGCGGCCCCCCACATGCATGTTCGAGCGTGTCTCCCCCGCCGCCGGCACCCGATTG
The DNA here is from genome assembly GCA_964461925.1 of uncultured Caulobacterales bacterium. Taxonomy (GTDB): domain Bacteria; phylum Pseudomonadota; class Alphaproteobacteria; order Caulobacterales; family Parvularculaceae; genus MED-G105. Next base: position 4,542 of record CAYWWL010000029.1, read on the forward strand.
ATGGCGCCCACGGCTTGGCCGTCGATCAAGATGATCCGTTTGTCGCCGGCCGACACGGCGGGAATGAATTTCTGGAAGATCGATGGTTCTGGATAATTCTCCAGGAACATCTCCACCAGGGAATTAAAATTGCCGTCGTCCGCGGCCATCTTAAACACGCCAGCGCCGCCATTGCCGTAGAGCGGCTTGACGATGATGTCGCCGTGCTCGGCGCGAAACGCATTGATCGCTAAGGGGTCTCGCGTGATCAAGGTCGGCGGCGTCAGATCTTGGAACTGCGCCACGAAAAGCTTTTCCGGCGCGTCGCGGATCGAGCGCGGGTCGTTGAGCACTAAGACTTCCGGCGGCAGGAATTCGAGGATCTGCGCGGCGGTGATATAGGCCATGTTGAATGGCGGGTCTTGCCGCACGAGGACGACATTGACCGCCTCAAGGGCGATCTCCGTCGCTGGACCGAGATCCACGGCGTTGCTGTCGACCCGTTCGATCCGCTCGATCTTCTGGGCCCTGGCCACCGGTCTGCCGCTGGCGAGGCTTAGCTCGTCTGGGCCATAGACCCAGATTTCCGCGCCGCGCGCCGCCGCTTCGAGGGCGAAATCAAATGTGGTGTCGGCATGGACGTCGACCTTTTCGATCGGGTCCATTTGGATAGCAACTTTCAGCGCCATGGGCGGTCGCCTTCAACAAAGGGTGAAACCGGGATAGCGCCGTTCTGTTACAGCCGCCGCGCCGGCGCGTCTATATATAGAACGTGGCTGACCACTTTATTCACCCCGCGTGAAGTGCGCGCCACTTCAAGCACCGACTCCAGCGCTTCTTGGTCTCTGGCGACGCCGATCAAATATACGACGCCATTGGAGACGGCGATTTTGATGCGCCCGGAATCCGCTTTTTTGCTGGCGATCAGGCGCGCGCGCACCTGCGCGTCGATGCGCGAATCCGCGACCCCCTGGCCAAAGCCGGTTTTATCGCCGACATAGATTTCGTCGATGACCTGATTGATCTCTTCGAGCTCCAAGGCCGCGGCGACGGCGCTGCGACGCGCGGCGTCGGAGGCGAGCGTGCCGGTCAACATAAGCCGTCCTTCAAAGACGGTGAGGTCGACGTCGCTATAGTCGAATTTTTCATCCGTATAGAGATGCTCAGACAATTTTGTGTTTGCGTCGAGATCGCTGAAGCTCGCGCTAAGCGATTGGCTGGATGCGCAAGCGCCGAGGCAGAGCGCCGCGCTGGCGAAGAGCGCCGTCAAGCGAAAGGTCATGGTCGCGCGCCTTTTGTTAAGTTGATAAGCATACGGCGTTAACGAATTGGCCGATTTCGTTAACGCTCGGTTAATCGCCGCGCCGCCAGGCGTCGATCAATCGCCGGACGCGCCAACCGCTCACCACGGCGATGTCATAGCGCACCGCGCATTGCGCCGCCGCCGGGGTGCGCGCAAGGAACCAATCCCCGGCCGCTTCAATTCGTCGTCTCGCCGCCGGCGTGACCGCATCGACGCCGCTTGCGAGATCGGCGCGGGCTTTGACCTCGACGAAGACGAGCAATCGGCGCCGTTTCGCAATCAAATCGATTTCGCCGCTCTTGGTGGCGTAGCGTCGCGCGCAGATCCGAAAGCCGCGCAATTGATAGAGCATCGCCGCAATCGCTTCCGCCCGTCGCCCGCGTCGCTCCGCCGCGCGCCGCGATCGTGAGCGCGACGGACGTTGGCGCACCCCCTTGGGCGACGCTCGGGTCATTCTCGTTTCAGGGCCAGGGCTTCTTCATAGGCGCGCTTGCGCGGCAGGGAGAACGCCTCCGCCGCCGCCGCCGCCGCGTCCTTCACGGACATCACTGCGAGGGCGTCTTGCAGAAACGCCGTCACTGCGGCTGGATCATGGGCGGCGTCCGCCGCCGGCGGTCCGATCATCAGCACGATCTCGCCTTTCACCGTCTCGGTCGCCACTTCCGCGGCGAGGTCCGCCAGGCGACCGGAGCGAAATTCTTCATGCCGCTTGGTCAATTCGCGGCCGATCACCGCATCGCGCGACCCGAACGCGGTTTCCGCGTCTTTCAGACTGGCGCCGAGCCGATTAGCCGCCTCGTAGAACACCAAAGTCGCCGGGATCGTCGCCAAATCTTGGTAGAATTTAAGCCGCGCCGCCTGCTTCGCCGGCGGAAATCCGGCAAAATGGAATTGATCGGTGGGCAGGCCGGCGGCGCTTAGCCCTGCAATCGCCGCGCATGGACCCGGCAATGTGAACACATCGACGCCGGCGGCGCGTGCGTCGGCGACGAGTTTGTAGCCAGGATCCGAGATCAAGGGCGTGCCGGCGTCGCTCACCAAGCAGAACACCGCGCCTTGTTGCAACGCCTTGACGATCTCGGGCCGCACCGCAGCGGCGTTGTGCTCGTGGTAGGGCCGGCGCGGCGTCTCAACGCCATAGGCGGCGCACAATTTGCCAGTATGCCGTGTGTCCTCGCAGAGAATGGCGTCGGCGGTCTTTAATGTGTCGATCACCCGCACCGTCACGTCCGCCAGATTCCCGATCGGCGTCGCCGCGATATAAAGTCCCGGCGCTGGTCGAGCGCTGTGGCGTCGATTAAATGAGGGATCGGAAGTCATATAATCGACAACTTTCTTGAATTTAAATCGCCGAAGCAAGATGGCGGCGTTTGAATGCAACCGCACATGGTTTACCAGACTAGGCGGCGCAGCTAGGGTTTCGCCTCAGGTCGCCGAAGCGCGACCAAAGGGGCGGTCTTACGTCTAGTCTGGTTTGACGATAAGAGGATGGGCATGGGAATTATTTCAACAATCGTCCGGCGGGTCGGCGTTATCGCTGGCTTGGCGCTTGCGGCATCGGCGTGCGGATCAGATCCGGCGGCGACAGGCCCGGTCATCGCGGCCCCGGAGCGCCCGCCGGCGGAAGTCTCGCCTTGGCCTGATACCGAACGCCGCGATCCCGTCGAGCGACGCCGCTATGACAAGCGCGATTTCGTCGAGCCGTTGCATATGCGCGGCGGCGAGCCGGTTCGCGTCGGTCTTCTATTGCCATTTTCAGCGCCAAGCCCGGGCGCCCAGAAAACCGCCGCGGCGATGTTCGACGCCGCGCAGCTCGCCGCGTTCGAAGCTGGGGTCGAACAATTCCTGTTGATCCCTAAAGACACGAAAGGCACCGCTGAGGGCGCCGCCGCCGCCGCCCGCGCCGTCCTCGCCGAAGGCGCGGAGATCATCCTCGGTCCTTTGTACGGCTCTTCGGTGCAAGCCGCGGCGGAAGTCGCCGGCGCCGCCGGCGCGCCCTTAATCGCCTTCTCCTCGGATTCATCCTTGGCGCGGCCCGGCGTTTACATGCTCAGCTTCCCGCCGGAAGCCGAGGTGAAGCGCATCACCGACTACGCGATCGCGAACGGCATGATGCGGTTCGGCCTGATCGCGCCGGCCAATCGTTACGGCGACCGCGTGTCGACGGCGTTCACGGACGAACTCGGCCTGCGCGGCGGGGTCTTGGTGCACCAGGAGCTGTACCAACAAGACGTCGAGGCGATGCGCGCGCCTGCGGAGCGTTTGGCGCGGTACTCCAAGGACGTGGTGCCGATGGAGCTGCGCCACGATTATGATCCGGATAAGGAAGTTAGCGCGTCGGCCGACGCCGGCTATGGCCGCGGCTATCAAGCGGTGCTGGTGCCGGAGCAAGGCACCTTGCTGCGCGCTTTGGCGCCCTTGTTCCCGTATTACAATGTCGACATCGAAAAGGTGAAACTGCTCGGCGTGTCGGCGTGGAACAATCCGCGCGTGATCCGCGAGCCCGCCCTACGCGGCGGTTGGTTCGCGGCGCCTGATCCGACGATCACCGAAGCCTTCGCCAATCGTTATAAGGCGGCGTTCGGCGACGCGCCGCCGCGGCTCGCTTCGCTCAGCTATGACGCCACCTTGCTGGCCGCGCGCTTGGCCCAGAACCCACGCAAGCGCGACCGGTTCAGCGCCCAAGCGATCACCGATCCGAACGGCTATTTCGGCGCCGACGGTTTGTTCCGACTGTTGCCGAGCGGCGGCATCGAGCGCGGCCTCGCCGTGCTTGAAGTGCAGCCTGGCGGCATCCAGATCATCGAGGCCGCGCCGCGCAGCTTTGCGCCGCCCGTGTTCGAGTATTGATAATCGTGTTCGACTGTGCATTGCTGGTTTCCTTTATGGACAACCTGTCGATCGTTTGAGTGGAGGAACAGCCATGCTGAAACCTTTGGCTGCGCTATTTGTCGCAATCGTCGCCGCGCCGGCGCTGGCCGCAGACGCCGATGCCGCCGCCCCCGCAATTGAAGCCGTCGCTGAAGCCGGGACCGAAGTCGGGGCCGCCGCTGCGCAGGCGGAAAGCGGGGCCATGGCGATGCTGCAAAGCGCCGTAGCGCTCGCCGCGTCTCACAAGGGCGAACGCTTCGCCTTCACCATGGAGTATCAAGAAGAAGGCGGCGATCTGGAGACGCCGGCCACGTTCCGCGGGCGGTTCGATCCGTCTGCTGATGAAATGTGGAGCCTGCTGGCGCCGGCCCTCGATGATTTGCCGAAGCGCGTGCGCGGCGAGGTGAAGAAATTTCGCAAGAACGAGGATAGCGACGAAACGCTGGTCTATGACGGTCTCGGCGACTTGATGAAAGGCGTTAGCCTATTGGAGGAAACCGACGACGCCGCCGTCTTCGTGACCCGCGATCTTGGCGAGGACGCGCCGAAAGACAAGTTGGAGGCGCGCATCTATCTCGACAAAGCGCAAGGCTATGTGTCGAAGATCGAGGTGATCGCCATCGACTCGTTCAAGCCGTTGCCGATCGTCAAGGTCAACGAAATGATCCAGGTGCAGACGTTTGATCCGCCGCGCGACGGGTTGCCCGCTTTGATGCGCGAGTCCACGAGCCACGTCGTCGGCAAAGCCATGTTCAAGAAATTCGAATCCAAGTCGAAGACATTGTTCTCCGACATCGAACGGGTCGCCGTGGCGCCCGAAGCGGGGGCGGACGCCGTCGCCATTGAGAGCGACGACTAACGATCGGCGGGCGCACCGCGCCTGCTGATGACGTCAATTCACGTTCATTCACGTCAACAAGGCGCTGAGAACGCCGTTTAGGACGGGTCTGCCCGCCTGCGTCAGACGCAGCGTCGCCCCGTCGCGTTCGCATAAGCCGTCGGCGATAAGCGGCGCCAGGCGCTCGGCGATGCGCGCATGTTCTTCGGCGCTGAGCGGCGTTCCCTCGAGCAATCGCAAGCCCATGGCCAGTTTCTCTTCAAACGCCTGTCGTGGCGACAAGGGCGTCGCCATGGCGGGGTCGAAGCTCGCGCGTCCGTCATTGGCGAGATACGCCCCAGGGGCTAACGCCGTCTCGGTGGCCAGGCGCGCTCCGTCGAGGGTGACTCGGCCATGGGCGCCCGGCCCGACGCCAATATAATCGCCGCCCCGCCAATAAATGAGATTGTGCCGAGAGGCGCCGCCTGGCCGAGCGTGATTGGAGATTTCATAGGCCGGCATGCCGGCGCCCGCGGCGATCTCTTGGGTTGCGGCGAAAAGATCGGCGCTTAAGTCATCGTCGCTTGGCCGCCAGACGCCGCGGTCTACGGCCTTGGCGAACGCCGTCCCTGGCTCCACGGTGAGCTGATATAAGGATATATGCTCCGAGCCGCGCGCTAGCGCCTCGGATAACCGGCCGCGCCAACGGACTTCGCTCTCCCCGGGCAGCGCGTAGATGAGATCGAAAGTGGTGCGGTCAAAGGTCTTCAACGCGAGATCAAGGGCTAGCGACGCGGCCGCGCCGTCGTGATTGCGGCCTAGAAAGCGCAGATCGGAGTCGTCGAAGGATTGCACGCCTAGGGACAAGCGATTGACCCCCGCGGCGCGAAAGCCGGAAAAGGCGGCGATCTCCGCGTCCGTGGGATTCGACTCCAGCGTGATTTCGATATCGTCAGTAAAGGTCCAAAGCGTCGAGCAGGTCTCGATCACCGTCGCCACCAGGCCCGGCGGACATAGCGACGGCGTGCCGCCGCCGAAATAAACGCTGCCGAGCGCGCGCCCTGGCGTGCGCTCGGCCCAAAAGGAAAGATCGGCGACGAGCGCGCGCTCCCACGCGGCGACGTCGATGGCGACGTTCTTATAGACGTTAAAGTCGCAATACGGACAAATGCGCGCGCAATACGGCCAATGGACATAGACGCCGAAGCCGCCGCGCTGGCCCGCCTGCAGATCTGGCGTCAGCGCTTCAGGCATGACTCGATCAATTGCCGAAAGGCGTCGGCGCGGTGGGAGATAGCGTGTTTCTCCGCAGGCTGCATTTCCGCGAAAGTGCGCTCGCCGCCGGCGGGCGTGAAAATCGGGTCATAGCCGAAACCGAGATCGCCGCGGGGCGGAAAGCTGATCTCGCCCTCGACGGCGCCAAGAAAACTCTCTTCGTGTCCGTCCGGCCAGGCGAGGCATAGGCAACACACGAAGCGCGCCGGCGAGGCGGCGCGGCCTTTGGCGGCGAGCTCGCGCTCCACCCGGTCCATGGCGTAGCCGAAATCGCGCGGGGCGCCCGGAGCCTTTTCGGCCCAGTCGGCGGCGTAAACCCCCGGCGCGCCGTCGAGAAACGCGATCTCCAAGCCGGAATCATCGGCCAAAGCGGGCAGGTCGGCGCCCCTCGCGGCGGCGTGCGCCTTGATCGCGGCGTTGCCGGCGAAGGTGGTTTCAGTCTCTTCCGGCGAGTCCAAGCCGAGGTCTCCCGCCGAAATTGGGGTCACGCCAAAGGGCGCCACCAAGTCATTGATTTCACGTACTTTTCCGGCGTTGTGGCTGGCGATAACAAGCTTTCCCGGGGTTAGTTTTCGGCCCACTGAACGGCTCCCATATCCTTTTTCGACAAAAAATTATCGTTTTTCGGCAAAAAACACTTGCATCGTTTTTCGATATGTATATATTGAATTTCAATAAGACGGCGCACCCACCGCCGCACAAAAAAAGAGCGGCGAGACAAAAGCCAGCGCCGCCCAGGAAAATGAAAAGCAGTTACGCGAGAAACGAAAGGAACTTCGCAATGTCACGCATCCACTCTACCGACACCGTCTCGACGATCGATGGTTTTGTCAATCCATTTCGTCGTTTTTCGTTCGAAGGCGTCGCGCGCCGGTTTGCGCCGTTCGTCGGATATAGCCTCGTGGTCTTTGGATATTTCGCGGCTGTCGCCGACCTTGGATACATCGCTTAAGGGACAAAGCGCGTAGTGACGCGCTCGGGAGCAGGACCATGGTGAAACGAGCAATCCTTTTCGTCCTTGCAGCCGCGGCGGTAACGGCGGCGGTGCTGCCGGAAAGCCTCGGCGGCGAAGAACGCGCAGTGGCGGCCGCGGAGAGCGCCGCCAGCGCCGAGGCGGGCTGCGAGACTTGGACGTGTACGTTCTTATTTTTCTAGACGCAGGCGCAATTGGCGCGACGTCTTAGCGGCAGCGCCGTGACCATGGCGCGATGGCGCAAGACTCGATGGGCGGCGGACGTGTCGGCCGCGTCGACGCAAAGGGACCGATGATGAAAGCGATAGGGAAACGATCACTAGCTTCGATCTTGGCCGTGATCCTTCACGGCATCCGGATTGTGCTCTGGATCGCGTTCGCGGGCCTCACCGCCGCGGTGTTCATCGTCCCGCTGGTGCCTGCGATCGTCAATTTCGCGGTCAACGCCGGCGGCGTCGACGTCACCGGGGACATCGACGTGACCTTTGGGGACTATGTCGAGATCGTCGCGCACTTCATCACCTTCGGGGTGCTTCTCTTCGTCGTCGATCGATTGCTCGAATTGCTCCGCACTTTGAGATTCGGTTCGCCCTTCGTCGCCGACAACGCGATCCGCTTCCGCCGCATCGGCGTGGCGCTTCTATTCGGCGAGGCCGCGCAATTCTTCCTCAGCATCTTCGGACATGCGTTCGACGCTGACATAGACGGCGGTCTCGATCTTATCACCTTGGTGTCAATCGCCGCCGTGTTCGTTTTGTCCGAAGTCTTCCGCGAAGGCGCGAAGATGAAAGAAGAACA
>CAYWWL010000030.1:0-11776 GCA_964461925.1 uncultured Caulobacterales bacterium
GGTCTGGCCAAACAGCACGCCGAACTGCACCCGAGCCGATGGATCGTCCGATCCGAGGGACAGGTTCAAGGCTTTAGCGCCATAATTGCCGGCAAGCAAAACGCCTGCAGCGAGCGCATCGCCGAGAATGACGAGATCGGTCGAACTGTCGTCGTCAGCGCGGAAGATGAGAAGATCAGCATCCGGAGCGACACCGTGCATGCCGACGCCGTCGTTCGCCGCGCCGATAAGCGATGCGACAGCATTGCCATGGCTGTCTTCGTCCTGAAGATTCGGACCGCCGGCGCGCGCATCAGCGGCGCCGACCACGGACGCGACGACCAAGTCTTCGCTGCGGCTATCGATTCGATCTTCGAATTCGGCGCTGCCGACGTCGATGCCGGTGTCAATCACCGCGACCAACACGCCATCGCCGAAAATCCCCGCTTCATAAGCGGGCAACGCGTTGATCAGATTATATTCGGCTTCATTCTGGCGAAATTCTACGGTGTTCGCCGATGGCGCTGGGGTTGGCGTTGGGTTCGGCGTTGGGGTGGGCGCGGTCACATTCGGCGTCGACGATCCACCGCCGCCGCATGCGGTCGCCGCCGCCATCGCAAGAACAGATACTGCCAGAGTGCTCAATCGACCACGAGAATGAGCGCGAACCACCATTGATGACGTCATCATAAACTCTTTTAACCCTACGAATTCACCGGTCATTAAACGCGAAATCCGTTCTCATAATGTGAACGATTGGAAAAATTTACCATTTGTACCCCGCCCCGTCAGGAGTCGACAAGTTAATCCCCGACAATGCCGGCTGGCCCCGGACTTGTTCCCAAATTCAACCTGTGAGATGAGGCGACGCGCCGCCGCCAATGTCGTGGCGGATTCGCGATTCAAATTTATGACCGTGACGGCGTATGCGCCGCGTTCCTCCGGGCAATCTTGATTGGCGAGGACCCCGCAGAACGCCTCGGTCAGCCCGGGAGGCCATGATGCGAGAACAATTTTATCAACGAATTCAATCGGAACTGAGCGAATTACGCGATCAAGGGTTAGAGAAAGTCGAGCGCGAAATCGTCTCGCCCCAAGGCGGCCGCATCAGCGTCAAAACGCCAGGAAGCGACGCGCCGCAGTCCGTCTTGAACTTCTGCGCCAACAATTATTTGGGCCTCGCCGATCACAAGGACATCGTCGCGGCCGCCCAGGCGACCATGGAGACATATGGATTCGGTATGGCGTCGGTCAGATTCATTTGCGGAACGTCCGATTTGCATCGGAACGTGGAGCGCAAAATCGCCGAATTCTTAGGTTATGACGACTCAATTTTGTTCGCCGCCTGCTTCGACGCCAATGGCGGCGTCTTTGAACCGCTGCTCGGCGCTGAGGACGCGATTATTTCCGATTCTCTCAACCACGCGTCGATCATCGATGGGGTGCGTTTGTGTAAAGCGAAACGCTTTCGCTACAAGACCTCGGACATGGACGACCTCAAAAAGCAATTGCAAGACGCCGACGCCGCCGGCGCGCGCACGAAACTGATCGTCACAGACGGCGTCTTCTCAATGGACGGCTATATCGCGAAACTAGCCGATATTTGTCAGCTTGCGGATGAATTCGACGCGCTCGTGATGGTCGACGATTGCCACGCGACGGGTTTTCTCGGCGAGCAAGGCAGGGGCGCGCCAAGTCATTGCGGCGTCGCCGATCGGATCGACATTCTCACCGGCACTCTCGGCAAGGCCCTCGGCGGCGGCATGGGCGGGTATATATGCGCCAGCGCCGACGTCGTCCACATGCTGCGCAATCGCGCCCGGCCATATTTGTTCTCTAACGCCCTCACCCCGGCCTTGCTCGGCGCAACGCTCAAAACGCTGGAGCTCGTCCGCGACGGCGATGACTTGCGCGCGCAATTATTCCGCAACGCCGAGCGATTTCGCGCGGCGATGAGCGAGGCTGGCTTTGATCTCCTGCCTGGCGAACATCCCATCATCCCCGTGATGTTGGGCGATGCGCGCCTGGCCCAAGACATGGCCGCCGCGTTAATGCAGGAAGGCGTCTATGTGACAGGCTTCTCGTTCCCTGTCGTGCCGCGCGGGCAAGCGAGAATCAGAACGCAAATGTGCGCGGCCCACTCGGACGCCGACATCGACTACGCCGTCGACGCCTTCGTCAAAGTCGGTCGGACGTTGTCGATTATTAGCTAGAGGCTTCCGCGCCGAAGAAGTTACGGATGATCCTAAAATAGTTCGTCGGGAACAAGCGCTGCACGAATGATATAAAGCGCGCGTCGCCGCCGATCAGAACGCGGCGTTTACCCGCCGCTGCGCCATTGAGGATCGTTTGCGCGGCGTCCGCCGGCGTGGTCTTCGCGACCTCGTCAAACCGTTGCTCGAAATCCCCTTTTTCTTGTCCATCCGGCATTTTGTCGACTTGGGCGTTTCGCGCGATGTTGGTGGCGACGCCGCCCGGGTGAACGCTGACGACGCGAACGCCCTTTTCCTCGAGCTCCGCAGCGATGGTCTCCGAAAATCCGCGCACAGCGAATTTCGACGCGCAATAGTGCGACTGGCCTTCGAATCCGATCAAGCCGAAGACGCTTGAAATATTCACCAATGCGCCCTTGGTCGCGACAAGTTGCGGCAAGAACGCCTTCGACATCCGGACGACGCCCCAAAAATTGACGTCCATCACCTTCTCGAAGGACTCGAGCGAGGTCTCTTCGAACGTGCCGATGCGGGTCAGCCCGGCGATATTCATGACATAGTCCGCATCGCCCAGACTTTCTTTGACGGTCTCGGCGTATGCGCTGACCGCATCAGCGTCTGCGACGTCCAAGACGTCGACGCGAATCTGGTTCGATCCCTTGTCCCCGATAAGCTCGCGGGTTTCGTTCAGTCCAGCTTCGTTGACGTCGCTGAGCGCCAAGATCGCGCCCTGGTTGGCGAGGTCGATCGCCATCGCTCGGCCAATGCCAGACGCCGCCCCCGTAACGACGCACACTTTGCCGCTATATTTTGCGTCCATCTTATCCTCCCGGCGACCGAGTCGCTGAATTTTTCCCAATTTGCCGAAAGTATCATGCCGACCGACGCCGATTGAAAGCACTGAACGCAGCTTGCCGTAGCCTGCCGTCGCGACGCGCTAATCGAGCAACGCGGCGGCGATCGCGCTGAAATCGCGACCTGGGGCGGTCGCCAATAATGGCCGATCGACGCTGTCGCTCGGGGCGTAATCGACGACGGCGCTCGCATCCGATAAGAACGCCGCCCGTCCGCCAGCCTCCTGCAACATCAGGGCGCCGGCGACATGATCCCAAGGATGAATCCTGCTCGACAGTTTCAGATCGACGTCGCCCCATAGCAAATTGAGATAAGCGAATGCGGAGCAATGGCTGGATTGGGCGATGGTGCTCGCCTTTAACCGTGGCGGAAGCACGTCTTTCCAATCGCCGGTCAACCAGCCAATCGAGCGCAGACTCGTGGGTTTTGGACCGGCGTATGGCCGAGTTTCCACCGGTGCGCCGTTCCAGGTTACGCCGCCGCCGCGCTCTACCACCGCCGCCGCTTTCAATATCGGCGCATAGATCCATCCCATCACCGCGACGCCATTCTCGACAAGCGCCAATATAGTGGCGAACTCGTCGACGCCGCGGACGAAATTCCGCGTGCCATCGAGGGGGTCGAGGATCCAATAGCGTCCCTCGCCCTCGATTGCGGCGACGATGCTTGGATCCGCCGCCGCCGCCTCTTCGCCGATGAAGCTGGCCGCTGGCGCAATCTTTTCCAGCGCCGACTTCAGAAACGCTTCGGTTTCGACATCGACCTCGGTGACGAGATCCGTCGGCGAAGACTTGGTGCGAATTTGATCGTCGGACAGATTGCCAAAGCGCGGCAGGATTATGCTCTCCGCCGCTTCAGCCAGAAGCTCCGTAACCTTCGCGCTGTCGACCATTACGCTCGCCGCCGATCCGCTTTGTTCGGCGTCATTTGATCGCGCGCTGCAATCTCGACGCCAGGGAAGAGCTTTGAGAATTGTCCAAATCCTTTCGCCGACAACCGTACGCTAACGGCCGTGGCGACGTCGTCAATGGCGCTGACGTCGCCATGGCGATGCAGCCAGGCCCGGGCGGCCCCGTCTTCGTTAGCGCCGAAGTCAACGATATATGTCTTTCGATCGCGCCCGAGAATTTCGTCAATCGCCGCGCATAGCGCGTCGACGCCATCGCCTGAGACCGCGGAGATCGCCACCTGCAAAGGCTGGTCGAGGGTCATGTCCGCTTTCATGCGCGACACGCTCGCCGTAGCGGAGGCGGTCTGGCGATCTTCATCGTCCAGCAAGTCGATTTTGTTCAGCGCCTCAATCACTTCGGGGCGCCGATCGCTTTCGTCGACGCCGAGCTCGCGCAAGACCTCGATCACGTCGAGCCTTTGGGCGTCGCTATCAGGATGGGCGATATCTCGCACATGAACGATTATGTCGGCCTCTTGCACTTCTTCGAGCGTCGCTCGGAACGCTGCGATCAATTGCGTCGGCAGATCCGAAATAAAGCCCACCGTGTCGGATAGTATAACGTCCTCCCCAGACGGTAATTTCACGGCGCGCATGGTTGGGTCGAGCGTGGCGAATAGGAGATCCTTGGCCATCACCTCGGCTTCCGTCAGGCGATTGAACAGCGTCGATTTGCCGGCGTTCGTGTAGCCGACCAAGGCGACCACCGGCTGCGGCGCCCGTTTGCGCTTCGCCCGTTGCAACGTTCGTGTACGCCGCACTTGCTCAAGCCGATTCTTCAAACGCACGATCTTGTCGGCGAGCGCTCGCCGATCCGATTCAATTTGACGTTCGCCTGGGCCGCCGAGAAAGCCAGCGCCGCCGCGCTGCCGCTCCAGGTGGGTCCATGAACGAACCAATCTGGAGCGCTGGTAGATCAAGTGCGCCAACTCCACTTGGATGCGCCCTTCCGCGGTGCTCGCGCGGGCGCCGAAAATCTCGAGGATCAAGGCCGTGCGGTCGAGCACCTTAGCTTGCCATTCTTTTTCGAGATTGCGGTGCTGCACAGGCGTCAATGCGCCGTCGACGATAACGATGCCCGGGCTTGGCTGCATCGCGTCCAAGATCTCGCGCACTTCCGCGACCTTGCCGCCGCCAAACAATGTCGCCGGCCGCGGTCGCGGCGTCGGCGCGACGTCGGCGGCGACGATTTCAAGATCGATCGCCGCAGCGAGCCCAACCGCCTCTTCCAGCCGCGCTTCCGGATCGCGCAGGCCAGCGGCGTCCGGCAAATCCGGATGCAGCACAATCGCTTTACTATGATCGCGTTCGATTACCGATGTGGATGTCGGATTGTCCGTCAATGCCCCAGTGTCTCTTGCAATACCGTCGGCCTTTCGCGACGGCGCAAATGCACGCGTCGACGATCAGCCTTCTTCCGTTTCGTCATTTTCCCACAAAGACACCGACTGCGCCGGCATGATGGTGGATATCGCATGCTTATAGACCAGTTGGCTCTGGGCGTCTCGCTTAAGCAGCACGCAAAAATTGTCGAACCAAGTGACGAAGCCTTGGAGCTTCACACCATTAACGAGAAAAATCGTGACGGCGACTTTCTCCTTACGAACGTGGTTTAAGAAAACATCCTGAAGGTTTTGTTTTTTATCGCTCATTTTCACTCGTTTAGACGTTCTAGTTGTGCCGCACTGCACAATGCCATACTGACCCGTGCCTTCCACTGATGCAATAGAATTCAGACTGGCGAGGCTGTTCTTCGACAGTGCTGCACATAGGCCTCGCGCAGGGCGCCAGCGACGTCTCCAGGAGCTCCATTCGCGACGGTGCGATCGTCAATCTGTACGACCGGCGTCACGATATTGGTGGCCGAGGTGATAAACGCCTCCTTCGCCGCCATCGCCTCAGCAATTGTGAACGGGCGCTCTTCGACTGACATGCCTAATCCTTCTGCACAGGCTTTGACCGTAGCTCGGGTGATGCCACCAAGAATATCCGTGCCGAGGGGATGGGTGACGAGCCGACCTTCCGGAGTCACAATCCAAGCATTTGAAGATGACCCTTCTGTGACATGTTCATCGCGCACCAGCCACGCTTCGACGGCCCCTTCTCGCCGCGCCTGGTCTTTGGCGATGACGTTGGGCAACAGCGACACCGTTTTGATGTCGACACGGCGCCAGCGAATATCGGGCGCGGTGATGACTTTTACGCCCAATTTAGCGATCTCGTCCGACTGTTTGAGAGAGAACGGCTTGGCGGTCATGACGAAGGTCGGCGCCGGCGTCGGGGTGGGAAAGACGTGATTGCGCGACGCTACGCCGCGGGTCGCCTGCATATAGACGAGCGCGTCCGTGAGCCTATTCCGTTTCAACAGGGCCCGCGCGATCAATGGGATCGCTCGGGTCGCGATTGGCTCGTCAATCGCCAGTTCGCGTAAGGACCGGCTCCACCGGGCGAAGTGGCCCTCGGCGTCCCACAGGGCTCGATCGACCACGAGGCAGACCTCGTAAACCCCATCGGCAAATTGGTATCCGCGATCTTCCACATGAATGAGCGGCGCCCGCAGGCGACCGAATTGTCCGTTTACATAAGCAATGCGCGACACTGATTTATGATCTCCAAAACGCGAGGTTGAATAGCGCCAAAGCCGCTACGGCTTCGATCCTACCGAGCACCATACCGGCAACCAGGGCGGCTTGTAACACCGGATTGGCGATGACGCCGTAGCCGCTGATTTCGGCCTCGACGAGATGGATGACCGGGCCGGCGTTCGACAACACGCCGACGGCGGCGGCCGCTGACACGTCGAATGACTGACCGCTCGCAGTTAAGACCAACATCAGCGCGCCGACGGCGAAGGTGAAGACCAGAAAATGCATCCACACCGCCATTTCGTTGCTGACGAAGGTGCGCCCGGACACCGCCCGCGGCGTCACTAGCTGGCGAACTTCTTCGCGGAACCGCCGCATTAGCACCAGCCAGCGCAGGACTTTCAGGCCGCCGGCGGTGGAGATCGCCGACCCGCCGATGATCGCCGCCACCAGGGCGATCGGCAGATTTGGCGTCTCACCGATCACGACCCCATTCGTCGACAAGAGGCTGGCGGCGTTGAACAACGACAATGATACCTGGCTAGGGGTTACCGACCCGGACAGCGCCACCAGGATTAGCGCGACAGCGGCGATAATGCTGGCGTAGGCGACGACTTCCCTGGTGTCGAGATCCGCGCGCCGTGACGTGGCCGGTCGCGCAATGATCGCGAAACTCATGCCACTGATGAAAACGAAAGGCGTCAAGGCGCCGGTGAACACAGGCGATAGCTCTTGTCCGCCGCCCTCGACAAAGAATCCGCCCGACGCCGCCGCCGACAAGGCCGTGACCGCCGCCTCCAGGGGGGGCGCGCCGAATGACAATAGGGCCAACCAGCACACCGCCGTCACCAAGACATAAGGCGCGATCATATAGCCGATGGCGCTTTCGATCGCCGAGAAATAGGAATCTCGCTCGCGCCGCGCGAATTTCGGCGGCGCCGTTTCAACGCCGACGAACAAGGGTTGTACGAAGACCGCGGCGGCCAGCGCCAAGGAAGCGATCCCGCCAATCCACTGCAGCAAGGCGCGCCA
Organism: uncultured Caulobacterales bacterium; assembly: GCA_964461925.1. Classification (GTDB taxonomy): domain Bacteria; phylum Pseudomonadota; class Alphaproteobacteria; order Caulobacterales; family Parvularculaceae; genus MED-G105. Next base: position 7,614 of record CAYWWL010000030.1, read on the forward strand.
TAACATGCCGGCGCCGCTGGCGCGCGCGCCAGCCTCGGATAACCAGGACCCGGTCGTGGTCAACGCGCTCGAGGCTTCGAAATAGCTCTGCCAAATCGTCAAACCGCTCGCCACCAAGGGCAACGCGCCGAACGCCGGCGCGACAAACCACCAAAGTATGACGAAGAGGATCGCTTCGCGCACGCCGCCAGCTTGTCGACGACGGCGGCCGATCACCAAGCACAACCCGCCGACCAAAGATGCGATCACGCCGCCGAAAACATAAGCGCCAATCGGTTCGCCGGCCTGGGTCAAGCCGACCAGCACAGGCGCGAACGCCGCCAGGCCGATTGTTAGGAAGCCAAGCCCTAGAAGCCTAAAAATGTCAGCAAGCGCCATGGCCTCGCCCTTAAAACGTCTGCGCGGCGCGGCGCCCGCACCAACCGTTAGAAGTATTCAATACTGACACGGAACATCTGCTCGACGTCTTTGACGTTGTCACGCAAGCTCATTAACACCACCCGATCGTCAGGCCGGATCACGGTCTGCCCTGTCGGCATAATCACCTCGCCGTCGCGATAGACCGCGCCGATGATGACCCCTTCAGGGAGTTTCGCGTCAGTGAGCGGCTTATTGACCAAGGGCGAGGTTTGAAGCGCAATCGCGTCGACCAATTCCGCTTGACCGTCGGCTAGACTGAACACGCCCTTGATGCGGCCGCGTCGAATATGTTGAAGGATCGTCGAAATCGTCGTTGCGCGCGGATCGATAAAGCGATCGACGCCGACCGCGTCGGCGATCGGACCGTATTCGGCGTCATTAATCAACGCCATGGAGCGGCGCGCGCCCTGGCGCTTGGCGACCACGCAGGCCAAAACATTGACCTGATCGTTGTTGGTGATGGCGACGACTGCTTCAGCGTCCGCCGCCCCCGCCTCTTTTAGCAGGCCGCGGTCAAGCCCGTCGCCTTGCAAAACGACAGTGCGTTCGAGCCGCTCGGCGATATATTCAGCTCGCGCCTTGTCGCCTTCGATAATGCGGATTTTCATATCGCCGCGACGTTCCAACGCGTCAGCCACATGCAGACCAATATTGCCGCCGCCGATCAATACGACGCGGCGCGCGCGGCGCTCGATCTCGCCCATGATCTCCATCGCCCGACCGACATCGTCGCGATCGGCCACGAAGATGATCTTGTCGCCTGGCGATAATTGATCGTCAGCATGGGCGCGCCAAATCTTCTCGTCTCGCATGATCGCGACGATGGTGATCTTCAAATCCGGGAAAAGCTCGCCGACCTGACGCAAAGGCGTGTTGATGATCGGACATTCTTCGCGGAGCTTGACGCCGACCGCCCAAACCTTGCCGTCGACGAAGGACTTTGTCTCAAACGCGCCAGGCGTAGCGAGCCGCTCCAAAATGGCGCCGCTGACCTCGCGCTCCGGCGAGATGATCACGTCGATCGGCATATGATTGCGGCTGAACAAATCGGAGTATTTCGGATCGAGATAACCGCCGGCCCGCACCCGCGCGATCTTCGTCGGCACTTTGAATAAGGTGTGCGCGATCTGGCAGGCGATCATGTTGACTTCGTCGGAATAAGTGACCGCGATGATCATATCCGCTTCGCGCGCGCCGGCCTCGGCCAGCACGTCGGGATAAGACCCATTACCGACCACGCCGCGCACGTCGAGCCGTTCGGCGACGGAGCGAATCAGCGCGCGATCTTGATCGATCACGGTGACGTCGTTGTTTTCCCGGCATAGGCGCCGCGCGATGCCGAAGCCCACTCGCCCCGCCCCGCATACGATTACGCGCATTCTTTACCTCGAAGGTCTATTTTTGCGTTGAACCGACTCTACAAAGACGTCCTACGCGCTTTCGGCGCGCTGCGCTCCGCTAACGCCGAGCGCTTTTAGTTTTCGGTGCAGCGCTGAACGCTCCATGCCGATAAATGCCGCCGTGCGCGAGATATTCCCGCCAAAGCGATTGATTTGGGCGATCAGATACTCTCGTTCAAACCGCTCACGCGCTTCGCGCAAGGGCAACGCGATGATCTGCTCCAATCCTTCGCCCGCAGGGATCGTCAAACCTGCGTCGATAATCTCCGCGGGCAGATGTTCGCACGTGATGTCCGCCTCGCCGCCGCGCCCCATCAGGATCAAGGTTCGTTCAAGCACATTGCGCAATTGTCTGACATTGCCCGGCCAGTGATAGGCTTGAAGCGCTGCCATGGCTTCGGACGTCATCGACCGTTTCGGCAGTCCTAAAGACCGCGACAAGCGGTCGATGAAATACGCCACCAGGGCCGGCACGTCGTCGCGTCGCTCCGACAAGGACGGCACGATAATCGGCACCACATTAAGACGGTGATAGAGATCTTCGCGGAAACGCTGTTCCTCGGACGCGGCGAGAAGATCGCTCGACGTGGTCGAGACGATGCGCACGTCCACCGCCACGGCATTGGCGCCGCCGACGCGGCGGAACCGCTGGTCGACAAGAACGCGCAAGACTTTTCCCTGGGTCTCAAGCGGCATGTCGCCAATCTCGTCGAACATTAACGTGCCGCCATGGGCCCGCTCCATCAAACCGATGCTCTTTGGATTGCCGTCATCGCCTTCGACCCCGAACAGCTCCTCCTCCATTCGATCCGGCGCGATCGTGGCCGCGCTAACGACGATGAACGGCTGATTGGCGCGGCTCGAATTCGCATGCAATAGCCGCGCGATGGTTTCCTTGCCGGCCCCAGGAGCGCCTGAAATCAGCACGCGCGAGCGGGCGTCGGCGACCTTTTCAATCACGCCGCGCAGGGAATTGATCGCCGTCGATCCGCCAATCAATCCCCAATCCGGCGTATGACTGCGCAATTCATCGTTCTCGCGCCGCAGCTGCGTCGCTTCCAGAGCGCGATTGACCGCAAGGATCAGCCGATCCGCATTGAACGGCTTCTCGACGAAGTCATAAGCGCCCTTCTTGATCGCCGCGACCGCGGTTTCAATCGTTCCGTGCCCTGAAATGATAATCACTGGAAGGTCCGGGTGCAGCTCTTTTAGGGCTTCCAGAATTTCGATGCCGTCCATCGCTGAATTTTGCAGCCAAACGTCGAGGATCACCAAGGATGGCGCGCGCTGACGAAGCGCTTCGAAGAATGAATCCGAATCCGCGGCGGCGCGCGGATCGAAACCCTCATCCTCCAAAATCCCCGCGACCAGGTCGCGAATATCGGCTTCGTCGTCAACAATGATGATGTCAGTGCTCATAACAGGACCTTTGATCCGCTCACTCCGCCGCCGTTGGCGACGTCGCTAGGTTTTCGGGGTTTCGGGTTTCGGCGACGGCGCCTTGGGCGTCATCGGATTCTATGTAGGCGACCGGCAAGGCGATGTTCACGCGCGCGCCGGTGGGACCTAAATCGGCGGCGTCGTCGAACGACAAGGCGCCTTCGTGTTCTTCAATGACTTTCTTAACGATGGCGAGGCCAAGCCCCGTGCCTTTCGCGCGGGTCGTCATATAGGGTTCTGTCAAGCGATGGCGCTCCGCCTTCGGAAAGCCAACGCCATTGTCGGTGATCGCCAGTTTGATCAATTCGCCCTCGACAGTGACGGCCACGTCGATTCGGCCCTCCGGCGACGGCGTCGAAACAAGCCGTGCGTCAATAGACTCGCACGCGTTCTTCAAGACATTGCCGAGAGCCTGGGCGATCAGGCGGCCATCGCAACGGGCGAAGGGGAGATCGTCCGGGGCCTGCATCGTGAAGGTTATTTCAGGATAGGCGACACGCTGGGTAAAGACCGCTGATTTCACGATCTCATGCATGTTCTCGGAAGCGATGACCGGTTCCGGCATCCGCGCGAAGGACGAGAATTCGTCGACCATGCGTCGAATGTCGCTCACGTGGCGCACGATCGTATCGGTGCACTTGTCGAAGACGTCCGGGGCCGATGTGACTTCGTCGCGATATTTGCGGCGTAGGCGCTCGGCCGACAATTGGATCGGCGTCAGCGGGTTCTTGATTTCATGGGCGATGCGGCGCGCCACGTCGCCCCAGGCTGCCGACCGGTGCGCGATGATTAATTCGGTGACGTCGTCGAACGTGGCGACGCACCCCCGGGTGCCGGCGCTGCTGTCGCTCACCACTCTGACATTGAGCGTTTTGATTTCGCCTCCGCGATCGATTTCCAACT
>CAYWWL010000031.1:0-11753 GCA_964461925.1 uncultured Caulobacterales bacterium
CCGCCCGGGCTTGGGCGCGTTCGTCTTCATTGGTGACGTCGCCAAGCCGCTTTAGCCGGGCCATCACTTCTTTACGTTTGTATTCGCGGTATTCTTGGAAACGCTTTTCGCGCCGGGACCAGCCGCCTTCTTTGTCGGCGCCAGCGAACCGGCGATAGGACAAGTCCCCTTGCGCCTTCAGCTTGCGGGTGAACTTGTCGCGCAGGACGATCTCCTCGCCGCCGCGAATCTCGCACGCCGCCATCGACACCCATTTAAAGGCGTACGCTTTTTCCGCTGAAGTTAAATCTTTCGCACCTTCCGGCAACGCGCACTGGGCGAGCGCGAACTGCGCATGGGGATCCCCGCCGAGGGCCGCCCACTCCAAGATCAAATGCTCTTCAAGACCGTATTGCTTGGCGCATTTCTTTTCGTCCCCCGCCATGGCAGGGCCGCCAATCACGCTGGCGATGAACAAAACCAAAAAAACAAACTGGCGACGCATCGAATCCTCCACCCGCTGCGGGAAGGGTATTTAGTTAAAATTCCCGGCGCAAGGAGAGGTTAACGCGAAACAGTGAATAATTTTCAGTCCTGGAAAGGAAATTTACCCGGCAAAAAAATTAAATTTTCGCCGGATTCCCGTCTATGGGGTGGCTGGCGCCCCCCCCGTCTGCGACCAGTCGCGCTTCACGCCGGTGAGCAATAGCAGGGGCGAGGCGACGAAAACCGACGAATAGGTGCCGATCAAAATCCCCCAGATCATCGCGAAGGTGAAGCCGCGAAGCACTTCGCCGCCGAGAAAATAGAGTGCGAACAATGCGATAAGTGTCGTTAAGGAGGTCATGACCGTGCGCGACAGGGTCTCGTTAATCGAGAGGTCGACGAGGTCCATGAGGTCCTTCTTCTTGAACTTGCGCAGGTTTTCGCGGACCCGGTCGTAAACCACAACCGTGTCGTTCATTGAATAACCGACAATCGTCAAAATTGCAGCGATGATGGCGAGACTAAAATCAAGCCGGGTGACCGCGAACATGCCAAGGGTGATGACCACGTCGTGGACCAAGGCGATAATCGCACCGATCGAGAATTGCCATTCGAACCGGTACCAGATGTAAAGCAGCATCATGCCGATGGCGATCACCACGGCCATGACGCCGCGCTGGATCAATTCGCCGGAAACGGTCGGCCCGACCACGTCGATTTTGCGGAACACTACGTCGTCGCCGAGCAGCTCGCGCAGGGCTTGCTGCACCTTCGCGGCGGCGGCTTGTTGGGCGCTCTCGCCGTCTTCTTCGGCGCTCGCTTCGGCAGGCGCGTCTTGCTGTTCGATCACCACTTCAATCGACGGATCGCTGCCGGCGAAATCGGTGATCTCCTTCACTTTCGTTTCGCCAAGGCCGAGGGCGTCGACAGCGCTGCGCACCGCGCCGGTGTCGATCGGATCCTTGTCCGCCACTTCGATGGTGACGCCGCCGCGGAAATCGACGCCGAAATTCAAGCCGAGCGTCGCCACGGCGAAAATCGACGAGACGACGAGCACGGCGGAAAACGCCGCAGCGATCATCCGCCATCGGGTGAATGGGATATGGGTGTTTTCTGGAACCAGCTTAAGCAACGCCACGAGGCATTCTCCGAACCTAAAGGGTGATCGCTTTGGGGCGTTTCGCGAGCAGATAGCCGCCCGCCAGCCAGCGTGTAAACACGAACGCGGTAAACACTGAGGTCACCACGCCTATGGCCAAAGTCACGGCGAAACCGCGCACCGGGCCGGCGCCGAGTTGGAACATGATCATCGCCGCGATGAAGGTGGTCACGTTGGCGTCGATAATCGCCGACCAGGCTTTTTGATAGCCGGTCTCCACCGCCACGATCGGCGCTTTGCCGTTCTGCAATTCTTCCCTGATCCGTTCAAAGATCAGCACGTTGGCGTCCACCGCCATGCCGATGGTTAAGACGATGCCGGCGATGCCCGGCAAGGTCAGGGTGGACCCGAACAAGGACAGCGCGCCGGCGATCAGGATGATGTTGGCGAACAAAGCCATGTCGGCGTAGACGCCGAAACGACCGTAGCTGACCACCATATAAATGATGACACCGATGAAACCGATGATCAGCGCCTTGGCGCCGGCTTCCACCGATTCCTGGCCGAGATCCGGACCGACGGAGCGTTGTTCGATCGTGGTCAGAGTCGCCGGCAGCGCGCCGGAACGGATCAAGGTGGCGGTGCGGGTGACCTCTTCCGGCGAGAATTGCCCGGTGATGCGGCCTGAGCCGCCGGTGATCGGCGATTGGATGCGCGGCGCGGAAATGATCTCGCCGTCGAGCACAATCGCGAACAATTCGCCTACATGATTGCGGGTGAAATCGCCGAACCGACGCGCCCCCGCGCCATCGAACTGGAAGCTGATCTGAAAGCCGCCGTCAGGGTTCGGCTCGGCTGATGCGTTCTCCACCATGTCGCCGGTGACTTCCGGCTCTTCGTGCAGGACCAACGAGCCCGGGCCTTCATATTCCGCGAACGGCACGACGATGCGCCCCGGCGGCAAAAGGCCGGCTTCGGCGTCCAACGGATCGACGCCGGAATCCACGTGGTGGAAATTGAGCTGGCCGGTGCGGTTGATCAATTGCTTGAGCTGTTCAGGGTCGTTGTCCCCTGGCGCCTGCACGATGATCCGATCGAGGCCTTGCGGCTGGATCGAGACTTCTTTGTTGCCCACAGGGTCAATCCGCCGTCTGACCACCTCGATCGAGTCGCCGACGGCTTCAGTGGCGTAGTAGCGCTGCGCTTCTTCGACCATGCGAATGTCGATGCGCTGGTCGACGACCGAGACTTCATAAGGCCTTGCGCCGATGCCGAAACCAGCGCCGCCGAGCGGTTGCCGGGTCAAGTCGCGCACCCGCTCCGCGGCGTCCTCCACCTGGGCCGCATCGCGGATCAGCATAGAGATCGTCACCGTTTCAGGATTATAGGTCGGCAAGGACGTCAGCGCGATCCGATCGCGACCGCCGCTCGGGCGCATTTCCCGGCGCAGCTCACGACGCAGGCCCGACATGCGATTGTCGATCACCTCGTCGGTCTCCACTTTAAGCAGAAGATACGAGCCGCCGCGTAGGTCGAGGCCGAGATTGATCTGACTCTTCGGCATGATCCCCGGCAGCTTGGCGATTTGATCCGCCGTCAATGCGTTTGGCAGGGACAGGAGAAGACCGAACAGAACCAGGCCGAGAATGCCGGCGGTCTGCCATTTATTGAACTGAAGCATAAGCGCGACGCGGCGGCGCGAGGCGGCCGCGTTCCTTTTACCGGTTAGGAATCGTTAGCGGCGGGTTCTGGCTTGGTCAGAACGTTGGCGAGGGTCGATTTAACCACTTTCACCGAGACGTCGTCGGCGATCTGGACCATCACCTCGTCGCCGTCGAGCACTTTCGTGATCTTGCCGTGCAAGCCGCCGGCGGTGACCACTTGATCGCCGCGCCGCACGCTATTGACCATTTCAAGATGCTTTTTGCGCGCCTGTTGCTGTGGGCGAATCAAGAGGAAATAGAAAATCACGAAGATAAAGACCAGCGGCGCGAGCTGCACGAAGGCGTTCGGGGCCGCCGCTTCTGCGCCTTGGGCCAAAGCCGGTGTAATGAACATTGAGCGTCTCTCCTTGCCGGTCCGCCGCCGTTGAAAGCGTCGCCATTCGGCTGGTTTGTCGAAAAAGTCGAGCGCGCCATCGGCGGGCGCGCCCTTTTTGCGTTGCCGGGAATATAGCGATGGATCAGCGACTTGCAATGATCGGCGCTTGCCGATCGTGCTGTTTCCGAGTTTAGTGTCGGCGGGGGGTTCGACGAACCAAGGACCTTAGTATGTCACCTCGATCTCCGTCGCCTCTCCTCTTCGCCAGCGCCGCGACGGCGCTCCTCCTCGCCATCCCTAGCGGTTGCGCCAGTCTGACCACAGGCGACGTGGTCGCTGGGCTCGGCTGCGGCGCCCGGGAGAGCCTCTGCCGCGATCAATGCGATCGTCTTTTGGGGATTGACGGAGACGCCCTCGCCTATGGCGATTGCCGCGATCGCTGCGACCGCACCCAAGGATCGGTGTGCCGCCCCGGCGAGAAGGGCGACGCCGTGGCCTCCTATCGCGCCGACTAACGCCGCGGCGCTATCACGCGGCGCTCGCCGCCTCGAAAGCCAGGATCGCCTGCTTACGCGCCGCGCCCCAGCGATAGTGATAGATCGCGCCGCTGGCGCGAATCACGCGGTGGCACGGGATCAGCACGGAAATCATGTTCGCCCCCACCGCCGAGCCCACCGCCCGCGAGGCGCGCGGCGTTCCTAGGGAGGCTGCGACGTCGCCATAGGTGACGTACGCGCCCATGGGGATGCGCAATAGCGCCTCCCACACTTTGAGTTGGAAATTGGTGCCTTGAACGTGCAGCCCGAGCGGCCCGTCGAGGGGCTCGCCCAAAGTGAAGGCGAACGCTTTCGCCGCCAGCGGCGCGACGAAGGCCGCGTCGTCATGGAACGTCGCCGCCGGCCAGTCGGCGCGCATCTCCGCCTCAGCGTCGGCGGCTTTCGCCCCCGCCGCCGGAACGATGAAACTAAGCCAACAAATTCCCTTGTCCGTCGCCCCGATCAAGGCGTCGCCAAACGGACCGGGGAAAACGCCATAGCGGATCGTCTCGCCCTCGCCTTTGCGGCGATACGCGCCCGGCGACATGGCTTCGGCGCATAGGAATAGGTCATGCAGCCGCGATGGGCCGGAAAGCCCGGCTGACAGCGCCGCGTCGAGCACCGGTTCGCCGTGGTGCAAGGCGCGCCGCGCGTCGCCGGCGGCGAGGTATTGCAGGAACCGTTTCGGCGAGACCCCGGCCCCGGCTTTGAACACCCGCTGAAAATGGCTCGGGCTGAGCCCCACATGGGCGGCGACGGCGTCGAGGCTCGGTTGCTCGTCCCGGGCGGCGACGAGGAAATCGATCGCTTGCGCCACGGGGGCGTAGGCGTCGAGCCGGCGTTCCAATCCAGGATCGAGGCGCGCGCCAGCCAAGCCGGGCGGGCTTGCGTCAATCGGCGTCGCGGCGGGCGGCGGCGGTGTCGGGCGGGTCATGGTCGTCTCCGCTTCATCATTGTTTAACGAAGCTTAGCATCGTCTTGACGCCGCCGAGCCACAATCCGATTTTTGCGATTCCGCGCGTCGTTTTCCACGCATTTCGGGCTTTCCCTTTACCGGCCCTTAACCTTGACCGGGCGTAAATGGCGGTCCATCCAAGACCCATTTCACACGGGAAGATACACTATGGAAGACCTCAGCTATATCATCGGCCTCGGCTTCTCCGGCGCGGACATTTCACGTGCACTGATCATTTCATTCTTCATGGCGATGCTGTTCGCGAACCAGAACTCCATCTGGAAGCTCGGTTTCGGCGCCCTCGCCATCGACAAGCTCGTCTGGCCGTTGATCGGCCAAGCGGCGGCCGGCGCAGGCTTCGACGCCGTCATCGGCTCCGTGCAAGGCATCATCGCCAGTCTCGGCGACGACCTCGGCGTTTATATGGTTCGCTATTTCGGCCTAACGGTCCTGATTTGCCTGTTCGCGGCGGGCCGCAGCCATTTGCACGCCTTAGCGCCAGCCAAAGCGGCGGCCTAAACCTTTCGGAACGCCACCACGGCGTTCAACCCTCCGAAGGCGAATGAATTGGAGACGGCGATGTCGATCGCCCTCTCCTGCGCCTCGTTCGGCGTATAGTTCAGATCGCACTCCGGATCCGGCTCATCGTAATTGACCGTTGGCGGAATGACGCCTTCTTCAAGCGCCTTCAGCGCCAATATGGTCTCGACGCCGCCGGCCGCTCCCAGCAAATGTCCGTGCATTGACTTCGTCGACGAGACGATCAAGGCGTCCGCGTCGGCCCCATAAACCGCACGGATCGCTTTCGACTCGGTCGGGTCGTTGAGCAAGGTGCCGGTGCCGTGAGCGTTGACGTAGATTTTCGACGGATCGCTGGCGACCGCGTCTTTGACCGCCAATCGCATCGCTTCGGAGGCCCCTTCCACAGCGGGATTGATCATGTCCTTGCCGTCGGCGTTCATGCCGAAGCCGGCGATCTCGCCGTAAATCTTCGCGCCGCGTTTTTTCGCATGCTCATATTCTTCGAGCACCAAAATCCCCGCGCCTTCGCCGATCACCAAGCCCTTACGGTTCTTAGAGAACGGCCGGCAAAGCTCGTCGGAAAGAATATGCATGCCCTTCCAGGCTTGCAGCGCGCCTTTATTGATGATCGCTTCGGACGCGCCGGCGAGGCCGGCGTCGCAAGCGCCGGTGCGAATGAGATCCGCACACACCCCAATTGAATGCGCGCCGGAGGCGCAGGCGCTGGAAATCGCGAAAGCCGGGCCGCGCAAGCCGAAGCGGATCGACAAATGGCTCGCGGCGGCGTTCGGGATCAGCCGCAATATGGTCAGCGGGTGCGGCCGGCGGCCATGGCACAGGAGGCCGATATAGGTGTCCTCAAGGGAGGATTGCCCGCCAATGCCGGTGCCGATGATCGCCGCGGTGCGCGCGCCAAGGGCGTCGTCGAACTCAAGGCCTGAATCGGCCACAGCCTCGTCCGCGGCGGCGGCGGCGAATTTAGTGAAATCGTCGGCCCGGCCGATGTCTCGGCCAAGCAATCCGGCGCGTTCTTCAAACCCGTCGACTTGCGCAACCGGCACCGTGATGCTGGAGCCGTCATTGGCGTTGATGGTGCGGGTTTCGATCGCGCATACGCCGGCTTTGGCGTTTTCCCAAAACGCGTCGACGGTGTGACCCGTCGCGCAAACAGCGCCCATGCCGGTGACGACGACTCGACGGTCCATGCTGACTTACGCCTGACCCGAAAGATTTTTCACCGCTTCGATCAGGTCGCCGACGGTTTTCATGTGGGCCAATGGGTTTTCATTGGCGTTGAACGGAACCTCAATGCCGAGCTTTTCTTCAACTTCGTAGATGATCTCCACCACAGCGAACGAATCGATGCCGAGATCGGCGATCGGCGTGTCGTTGGTGAGCTCGCTCGTCAGGCCAACGGCATTTTCCTTGATAATCTCCAGGAGGGCGGTCTCAATTTCTGCCACAGGCGGCAAGCTCCTTCGCAATGTCAGTCGCAGCTGGCGACTCTGAGTAAATTGTGCTTAGCGAAATAATCTTAGTCGCGAAAGTTTTTAAACTGTAGGGGTTGCTCGATCTTCAGGCCTTTGACGAAGGCGATCACCTCTTGCAGGTCGTCGCGCTTCTTGCCGGTGACCCGCAATTCGTCCCCTTGGATCGCCGATTGCACCTTAAATTTGCCGCCTTTGATCTCTTTGACGATCTTTTTCGCCAATTCTTTGTCGATGCCCTGGCGCAGAAGCACAGTTTGTCGCACCGACTGGCCGGCGGCCTGTTCAACTTTCTGGTAGTCGAGGGAGCCCGGCTCAATGCCGCGCTTTTGCATGTTGCCTTGAAGGATTTCATGCATTTGTCTCAATTTCAGGTCGTCGTCGGCGTTGATCGTGATCACCCCGTCTTTAATCTCAACGGTGGATTTCGACCCTTTGAAGTCGAACCGCGTGGAGATTTCTCGCGTCACGTTCTGGACCGCGTTCTCCGCTTCAGCGACTTCCACTTCCGAGACGATGTCGAATGACGGCATAGCCAGGCTCTCCTCTTATTCTAGGCGGTCCAATTCTTTGGTCCGCTCAATGCTTAGGTCCGCAGCGTCGCCGCAGGATATGCCTCCACGAAGGCTGGCGGCATCCGCATCGGTTTGCCGCTCGCCAGATCGACCGACACCATGCGGGTGCGCCCGCGCAATAGCGGCTCGCCATCGTCGATGCGGCGAAACTCAAAACCGCGGACGATGCGCACGCGCTGGTCGTTCTCCGCTATCCAGGTCGCGATCGCCGCCGTCTCCCCAGGAAGCAAGGGCCGGAGATAATCGAACTCGTGCCGCCAGACAACAAATCCGGCGCCGAGTTTTTCATAAGCCGCGAACGGCATCCCCACCGATTGCGAATGCGCCCAGGCCAGCGCCATCGCCCAATCGATATACCGGACATTATTGACGTGGCCGAATTCATCGATGTCGGCGTCGCCCGCGGTGCGTTCGACGATATAAGGATCGGTGACGGGCCAGGGAAAATCAGAAGACGTCATGGTCGCGACCATAAGCGGCTTCTCTCGCCAATCAATACGGCGTCACGCCGAAGCCACGCTGGGCCAAGGTAAAGAAAAAAGCGTCAGGCGGCCTGTAAGCCGGGTTCTGTCCCTCGTCAGCCCTTGCGGACACGCATGAGGGGACGGTCATCCATCTGGGACGCACGCTTGCGCGTGGCCTCAAGCAACCAACCCGGACAGCTCGGCGTGGAAGACGCGCCTGCCGTGAGCGAACCCACGGCCCACTGTCCCTATTCGGTCTTGCTCCAGGCGGGGCTTGCCATGCCCGAACCATTGCTGGCCCGGCGGTGCGCTCTTACCGCACCTTTTCACCCTTACCGCGCTGGCGCGGCGGTTTGTTTTCTGCGGCGCTATCCCTCAACGGCGTCGCCGCCGTCGGCCGGGCGTTACCCGGCGCCTTGTCTCCATGGAGCCCGGACTTTCCTCAGCGACGGGCGAGCCCGCCGCCGCGACCGTCCAGCCGCCTGACCCGATAGACATGGGCGCCGCAGGGGCCGTCGGTCAAGCCCTTTACGTCGGATCGGCGCCGACCGAGGCCAACTGACCCTATCAGGCGGCGGCGTCGAACGCCGCGGCGGTCGCCATCAGCGCGGCTTTGGTGAGGCCATTAAAGCCCTGGCCGAGGGCGGCGGGGCAAAATCGCCGTTGGAACGCCAGCAACGCCGCAGCGTGGCCGCCAGGGGACACGCCATAGCCGATGCGCGACAAGGCCGCCAACGCGTCGTCATAAGCGATGCTGGGATCCGAGCCCCCTTGAAAAGGACCGATCGCCAGGCCGGCGGCGGCGAGGCGCGCCCAAGGGAAACGTTCGCCTGGGTCTTCCTTGCGCTCCGGCGCAACGTCGGAATGGCCGAGCACCATGGTCGGCGCGATCGCCTGGCGCGCGCCGATATCGGCGAGAAGCGCGAGCGCCGCGTCGATCTGCGCTTCGGGAAAATCCCGATAGCCGAACTCATGACCCGGATTGACGATCTCGACGCCGATCGAGCGCGCATTGATATTGCTCTCGCCGCGCCAGGACGAAACCCCGGCATGCCAGGCCCGCTCGGCCTCGTCGACCAGGCGGTAGATCTCGCCGTTCTCCTCGACCAGATAATGGGCGCTCACTTTCGCCGCGGGGTCGCGCAGGCGCTGAAGCGCCGCGCGCCCGCTTTCCATCCCGGTGTAATGCACGATGATCATGTCGATCGCCGCGTCGCGGGCGTCATGGTTCGGCGACGGGGCCGATGTAACGGTTAGGGCTTGGGTCGTCATGGTGATGAATTTGTCTCCGCCTTCGCGTCTTCCCTCGTCGCGTCTTCCCTCGTCGCGCCTTTGCTCGTCGCGCCTTTGCTCGTCGCATCAGGGGCGTTCTCGGAAAACGATCCGCGTAAGAACGACCCGTCTCGCGCGCCAGACGCCGGCGCGCCGCGGCCCGATCGGAAGATGATCACCCCGACGCCGGTTAAGGTCATGAGCCCGCCAAGGGCGAATTGCAAGGTGAAGGGGTCGCCTAACAAGATGACCGACGCGATCACGGCGATAATCGTCGCCAACAAGGCGCTCGGGGAAACGATCGACACCGGCAGCCGTTGCAGCAACCAATAATAAGACGTGTGCCCAATAATCGACGCCATCACGGCGGAGAAGAACAAGGACGCCGACAAGAGATACGGCGCGTCGCCGAACTGCGACCATTGCGCCCCCTCGACGACGAACGACAGCGGGAACAACAACACCGTCCCAACGACGGCGAACCAGGCGAGCAATTCGATCGGCTTAAAGCCTTCGGACTTCTTGATCAGAATCGCGCCCGTCGCTTCGGTGAAAGCGCCGCAGACCACGAGGATCACGCCAAGGGTCATCGCCTCGCCGTCGCCGCCTTCGTTCTGCATGGCGATCATGACGACGCCGGCGAGCGCCATCGCCATGCCGCCGATCCGCCGCCAACCCACCTTCTCGCCGAGAAACGCAACCGACAGGATCGTCGCGAAGGGGACGTAAAGCTGCAGCGCCACGGCGCTCGCCGACGCGGTCGACAAATTGACGCCGGAGAACATGAACGCGTAATTGACGCCGCCGAGCGCCGCCCCCGCCCCGAGGACGCGATGCATTTGCCCCGGCCGCCATTTCAGGAAGCGCGCCAAAAGAAGCGCAACAATCAGCATACGGATCGCGGAATAGTGAATCGGCGGCAGCTCCGCCACCGCCACTTTGATGACGACGAAATGCAGCCCCCAGATCAGGCACATAAACGCCAGAACGGCGAACTCTCTCAACGACATGACGCGCGCTCCTGGCGAATGACGATGACGGCCCTTTCCCATGCTCGCGGGCGACATGCAATATGCGGCGCGCGAAACAACGGGCGGCGCGCCGCGGTCGACGGGCGCGCATGAACGAAGGCGATTGTCGGGCCGAAAGGGTTTCTAGGCTGCGCCGCTCTTGCGCCAGCGGGACGCGGGACGGCCGTCGGTCACCAGGCCGACAAGGGCGGCGATCATCAGGCCGATCGGCGCTGCGATGGCGAGCGCGGCGACGGCGATCAGCGACATGAGCATTGCGGCGATCAAGCAAACCGTGTCCCAAAGGGCGGCGAGCGGGCCGCCCTGGCCATGCTGGGACGGTCGCGGCGTTGGCGCGGTTCGCGTAGAATGCTGGGCCCGCGCCAGCAGCGATTGGCCCGCGGCGCGCGCTGAGGCGCGCCATGACTGGGTCGACATTCCCGTCTCGTCCGGCATCAAGCCCGCCCGCGACGGTTGCAAATCGATCGTCTCGTCCACGTAACTAACCTTACCCCATACCAAGCGATTGACGCATTCTTTAAGTCTACCCATGCATTCCCGCGCGCGTCCAGTCGCTTAAGCGGCGCAATCGCCCTGATTATACCCCGAAAACCATTAAGAATCCGGCAAATCCCATAAGGATAGGGTTAATGTTGGGCCTGCAGCTGGGCGTAGGCGTCGTTAATTGCGGCCATTCGTCCCTCGGCGATTTTCACCATGGAGGCCGGCACCCCGCGGGACGCCAGGGCGTCGGGATGGTGGTCGCGGGCGAGCTGGCGATAGGCCGCTTTCACGGCCTCAGCGCTAGCGTCCGGCTCAATTCCGAGGATCAAATAGGGATCGTCGTCAGCGACGCCGATATGGGCGGCCGAGATCCGACGCTTCGCCGCGGCGCAAAGGCCGAACGCCTCTCCAGCCTGCTCCAACATCGCCATTTCCTGGGGATGCGCGACGCCATCCGCCAACGCCACGTGGTAGAGGCAATCGAGCACGTCTTCGAGCACCACCGGGTCGCCGTGGAATAGATCGGCCACTTGACGCAAATAATGGTCGAAGCCGGCCACGTCTTCCTGGGCCAATTGATAGACCATGCGCACCCGCCCGGCTTCGGCCGCCGGAAACTCGAAATAGTCTTGAAACGCGCTGATTTCATCGTCGGTGACGACGCCGTCCGCTTTGGCGATCTTCGCCGATAAGGCGATCAGCGCGATCGAGAACGTGGTTTCGTCGCGCCGCGCTTTGGCGGCGGCCAGGCTTTTGAATACGACGCCAATGGTGCGGTCGCGCGCCGTGCTGATCGCCTTTTCAATCGCTTCCCATGCCATGTC
>CAYWWL010000032.1:0-11615 GCA_964461925.1 uncultured Caulobacterales bacterium
GGCCGAGCCGCTCAGGAAGTCCAACGCCTCCCGGTAGCGGCCCTTCTCCAACGCCCCGGCGCCGCCGTGAATCAGCAAGGTCACCGGCGCGGGCGCAGGATCGCTAGCCGCGAAGGGCCGGGTTTCGCAGGCTGCGACGAGACTAGCCATCATGGCGATGGCGGCGAATTTGACTGTGGACATGCGCATACCCCTGATCCTCGACGGCGGCATTTTGCTGCCGCTCGACGATCGCCGCAAGGGGGCCGGCTGTAGAGGACTGAACGATCGGCCGCAGGCCGCCTTTACGTCGCAGGCCGCCACTGCGGCGTCATCGCTGCGCCATTGCGACGATGACGGTCGCGCCCTTACACGTGGGGCAGCAGCATCCGTTGGGCGCGCCATTGTTCGACGATGCGCTCCAAGAAGGCATGGTCTTCGATGCTCACCGACCAGCCGTCGGTGAAGCTAGCGGTTAGGCTGCGTGGGATCAGGTCCCGCGGCAGGGCGTCGAAGCGGATCCGCGTCGGCAGCGCCATCGCCTCGCCGAAGGCCACTGCTTCGCCGAGCCCGAGGGACGGCAAACATGACAACAGGCTCGTCGCCGCGTCCGGCATCGCCGCCTTCAGCGCTTCCTGGTCGGCCTGGTTGGTCAGGCGCATGGCGAAAATGGTGTTGCACTGGGAGAGGATCGTTGAATCAAGCTCGGTGGGGCGCTGTGAGTTCACCCAGAGCGAAACCCCCGCCTTGCGCCCCTCCTTGGCGATCCGCGCCAGCGCCTTGCGGGTCGGCGCGAAGCCCTGATCGCGATCGGACGGCGCGAACCGATGGGCGTCTTCGAGAACGATGGAAATCGGCGCCGCGCCATGGCTCCAAATGCCGAATTCGAACGCCATCCGCGCGATCACCGACACGACCACTTGCGCCACTTCGGCCGGCAAGCCGCCAAGCTCGATCACGCTGACAGGCGCGTCATTGACCGGGATACGGAATAATTGGCCGAGAAACTCCGACATCGTGTCCTGCACGGTCAAGCTGCCGAACATAAACGAATAGCGGCCGTCGGTGCTGATCTGCTGCAGCCGCGTGCGCAAGCGCTTGAACGGGGCATGGGAGCGATTGCCGTCGAGACCGCCAAGCGCCTTGTCGAGCAAGGTGAGGAGCTCGGACACGCGATATGGCGTCGGCGTGTCGACGGTGACGGCGTTCGGATCGCCGCGCCGATCGGACAAGACCCGTTGCCCAGCCAGAGCGCCGGACAAGTTCATCTTCCGCGCGGTCGGGATCAGTTCGGCGAGGATCTCGATCTCCTCCTCGCAGTCGCGCCGGCCTGGATAAAGGATCTCCACCAGCTCGTCGAAGGTCAGCATCCAGAACGGCATGGTCAAGCTCGCCGCGTCGAACACCACCGCGCGCTCGCCAAAGCAATTAGCGTACTCATTGTGCGGATCGAGGATCACCACATGGGCGTGGGGAAAGCGGTTCAGCACCGAGTTCAGCATCAAGGTCGCGGCGCAGGACTTGCCTGATCCGGTGGTCCCGAGCACGGCGCAATGGCGCGCGAACAATTCATTGACCGACACCGCCGCGGGGATGGTCGCGTCCTGCTTGATCACGCCGATGCGGACATTGGCGCCGGGATTGGCGTTGAACAGCGCCGCCAGTTCGTCGCGCGACGCGACATGGGCGACGTCGCCGAGCCCCGGATAGACCGATACGCCGCGACGGAACCGCGCCGGCGCTTTGCTCGACGGTTTTGAAAATTCGCCGATCAACTCGACTTCGACGAGACCGCCGGCGAAGCCATTGTCCGCGTCGCTATTCTCCGTACCCGGGCCGCTCATCGCCGAGACCAGGCCAAGCGCCATATGGTGGCCTGCGTCGATCGACAAGATAGCGCCGATCTGCGGCCGCTCCCAACGGGCCAGGGCGCTGAACGCGCCGCCGGAGCGCAGCTTTAAGAGCGCATGGGACCCGGTCACCGAGACCACTTCGCCGATGGGGCGCGCTTTCTTGCGAACCGGCTTGGCGGCGCCGGCCGCGTTTTTTTGCGCGAGCGTCGATTGCGACATGGGGGTCACTCCTTTGCGTCAGACGACGGCGACGTCGCTGATGATTGGTCGGATACAGGGGCGTTTTCGACGGGCGCCGGCAGCGTCAGGACGATCAACGCCCCTTCCCCGTCGCGTCCCCGCAAGGTCATGGCGCCGCCTTGGGCGCGCATCAAATCGTCGGCGAACGCAACCCCGCCGGCGGGACCGCCGCCGCGGGTCAACAGCATCCGCGCCGCCCCGGCGCCGCGAGCGCGCACTTCGCTCGCCGCTTCCGCCATGGCGTTTCTGTCGATTGGCGCGCCATAGTCGCGCACCGCGATCTCCACCGCGCCGGCCTCATTATGGCTGACACGGATAAATATGTCGTCGCCCTGGCCGGAACGTTCGATCGCGCCGCGGATCAACAGCTCCAGCGCCAACATGGTCGCGCGTTCGTCGACCATGGCGATGAAGCCGTCGCCTTGGGTTCGGTCATGCAGGCCGATCTCGCCGATTTCGGCGTCGTTCATCAACCGCGCGCGCAGGCCCGCCACCGCTTTGGCGACGTCCACCGGGCGCGGTTCGTCGACGCCTTGGTCGCAGTCGAACGCGGCGGTTGTCAGCAAGACCTCGATCCGGTGCAGCATCAGGTTCGACGATTGCAGAATGTAATCCGCATAGTCGGCGCATTGGTCCGGCGTCAGCTTGTAGGTCTCGTTCTGCTGCAACATGGTCGCGAAGCCGGCGATGGCGTTCAGCGGCGAGCGCAATTGATGGCTGGCGGCGACCAGAGAGCCGGCGCTGGCGTCGATCGCCGCGGACGCCGCCGCGGCCGCGAGCGCCGTCGCCTCAGCCCGGGATTCCACCGCATCCTGACGTTCAATCGCGGCGACGCCGCCATTGTCGGCGACGGCGTCGAGTGTCGGATCGAGATCGGCGTCTTCGTCGGCCCCGGTCGGCGGCGTGGGTTCGTCGGCGACGGCAGGCTTTGATTCTGGGGCCGCTTCCAGCGGTTCGCTCGGCGATCGGTCGGACTCCAAGCGATCCTCTCGGCGAGGCGCCACGCGCTCTCCTGGGCGCGCCGCATGCTTCCCCGAGCCGTCCCCTGCGGGAAAATGAACGAGATAGTCGGCGATAAGTGAGCCGCCGTGCTGGAGCCGATGACGCGCGCTGTGCATAAGATAAATCCTTCTGCACACGCTATGAAAGAGACGCTAATGTCCCGTTAACCAGGGGATTTGCTTGGTCTTTTTACGCCGGGGACGCGTCCGATCCTGACCCATTGCGCGACGCTGGGACGTCCCCTTTTGGGACGAAGGCGAGCACCACGTCGCCGATCGCCGGGGTCAAGGGAATTTCCTGGGAGGCGATCACCACTTGCTCCTTGCGCACGGCAAGCACCAGCTCAGCTTCGTCCGGCAAGTCCGCAAGATACGCATCGGGCGGGTATTCTTCCGAGAGCCGCGTCTTTTGGAAGGTCCAGCCGGCGAAATGGCGCCGCTGGAGCACGTCGAACGGCGCGCCCGAGGCCAAAAACGTGCGCCCCTGCAAAGTATAGGATAAGGCGCGGCGATCTTCCTCGTCCTTGCCCCTTGCGTTGACCTGATGGATCGTCGCTCGGCCCATCTCCGGGGCGAGATCGGTGCAGACCAAGGCGTTGTGAGCTTCATTGCTGGCCAACGCCAGAAGCGCGCCGTAATTGTTCAATTCCACATGGTGCTCGGTCACTTCCGACAAGAGCTCGCCATAATAGGTCGGCACGTCGGCGAGCCGCGCCGGGCGCAAGCGCCGCCAGCTGGCGTCAGCGACCAAGACCGGCACCCCAAGCTCTTTGATCTTCACCGCCAAGGCGACCGAGAACGTCGAGGCGCCGCTGATCAAGACTCCAGGCTTCTCCGACGACGACAAGCCGAGCGCCACCGCTAGGGGCCTGATGGTGAAGCCATGCAAGACCACGGTGGAGAACACCATGGCGAAGGCGAGCGGGATCAATTGTTCAGCGTCGGCGAGATAGGCGCGCAAGGCCGCCCGGTCGGCGAGATCGGCGGTCTCCGCCGCGGCGGTCGCCAGACTGGCGGCGAGCGCCGCGCCGAAGAACGACGACACCGCCACGGCGACGATGCCCCGCGGCGCGATCCACCCGGCCAGAAGCCGTTCTTGCCAGGAGAGCCCGGCGCCAATGGTGGACAGGAACACGGTCGCCGGCCGGACCACGAACAACATCGCCGCGATCAATAGATACGCCCTGGCGTCGAGGGCGGCGAAGGTCGGCCAAGTGAGATTGGCGGTGAGAATGATGAAAACGCCCGACACCAAAAGGATCGCCACGTTCTCTTTGAACAAACGCAGTTCGTTGATGCTGGCGATGCGCGAATTGGCGAGGGTCACGCCCATCACGGTGACCGCCACCAAGCCGCCTTCCTCCTGCAACAGATTGGCGATCTCGAAGCTCACCAAAACCGTCACTAAGAGCACTGGCGGCTTTAAGTATTCCGGCACGAAGCCGCGCCGAAACGCCGCCGCGACGCCGCGCCCGAGGGCGAAGCCGAAGCCGCCGCACAGCACCGAAGCGATAATCAGGGAGAGAACCAAATCCTGGGCCCCTGTCGGTCCGTGCGCGCCATGCCCGCCATGCCCGCCAAAACCGAGCACCGCGACCTCATAGGCGAACACGGCGAACAAAGCCCCGAGCGGGTCGTTGACGATCCCCTCCCATTTGAGCAGCGCGCCGGTGCGCGGGTGCAGCTTGGCCTGCCGTAACAAGGGAATGATCACCGTCGGCCCCGTCACCACCATGACGCCGGCGAACAGGATCGCCACTTGCCAGGTCAGCCCGCCGATGAAATGCGCCGCCGCGGCGCCGAGGATCCAGGCCACTGCGGCGCCGGGAAACACCAGCCGCCGCACGCCGCGCCCAATGTCCTTTATCTCGGAGAAATTGAGCGTTAATCCGCCTTCGAACAAAATAACCGCGACCGCGACGCCGATGATCGGGCGATAGAAATCGCCGAACAAGGTCTCCATCGGCGCGGCGGCCGCCGTGGTCGGATCATAGCCGGCGGGCCATAACAGGCCCGTCACCGGACCGGCGACGATGCCGGCGATGGACATCAGCACGATGCCCGGCAGATTGAACCGCCAGGCGAGCCATTGGGCCCCGACGCCTAACACGCCGATGATCGCGAACGTCAGGACGAAATTGTCCACAAGGCCCCTCTCCGCCGGCGATGTCGCCGGCGCGAGGCCGGCGCGCTCAGCTTATTTGTTTTTGAAGTTCGGTTTACGCTTCTCGACGAAGGCGGCCATGCCCTCGGTTTGATCCTCGAAGGCGAACACCGAATGGAACACCCGGCGCTCGAAGCGCACCCCTTCGGCCAAGGTGGTCTCAAAGGCCCGATCGACGGATTCTTTCGTGAGCATCGCGATCGGTCGCGAGAATTCGGCGATCTGCTTGGCCGCGGCGATGGCTTCGTCGCGCATTTCGCCGACCGGCACCACCCGCGAGACGAGGCCGCAGCTTTCCGCTTCCGCTGCGTCCATCATCCGCCCGGTCAGACACATGTCCATCGCCTTGGCCTTGCCGATGGAGCGCGCCAGACGCTGGGTGCCGCCAGCGCCGGGCATGGCGCCGATGGTGATTTCCGGTTGGCCGAACTTGGCGTTGTCCGCGGCGATGATGAAATCGCACATCAGCGCCAATTCGCAGCCGCCGCCGAGGGCGTAACCGGCCACGGCGGCGATGGTCGGGGTGCGCGTCCGCGACGCGGTCTCCCAATTAGCGGTGATGAAGTCGTTCATATAGACGTCGATATAGGAATGATCGGCCATTTCCTTGATGTCGGCGCCGGCGGCGAACGCCTTCTCCGATCCAGTGATGACGATGCAGCCGACATCAGGGTCGGCGTCGAACTTCTCCAACGCGTCGGTCAGTTCGTCCATCAATTTGATGTTGAACGCGTTCAGCGCCTCGGGTCGGTTGAGGGTGACCACGGCGACGCCGCCGTCGGTTTCCGTCAGTATGCATTCATAAGCCATTGTGTTCGCCTATTTGTGTTCGTGAATTGATGTCGGCCGCGTAACGTCGATCCGCTGCGGGATCGCTCGTTCTGCCTATGGTCAGTGTCCGTTCGTAAGTCGTCCGTTCGCGTCTCTTGTCGCCGGCATGATCGCCGCGTCCGTGAACTCATAACAATCGCTGACCGCCCCGCCGCCAGCGGGGCGCATTGCGCCGATAAGCCCCTGGTATACACCGCCCTCGCCCGCGGCGAAAGCGCGAATCGCCCCCCGCCTCATACGCGCTGATTCAAGACGCGAGGCCGAGGCGCAGAGTGGAGGCGCAAGCCCCAGCGGCGCGCCGGTCTTATCCGCGGTCGGACAGCGCGACCACGTCGCGTTGCGGCGACCCGGTGTAGTTCGACAATGGCCGGACAAGCTTATTATTGGCCAATTGCTCCATAACATGGGCGGTCCATCCGGTGATTCGGCTGATCACGAAGATCGGCGTGAACATCGGGATTTCGAAGCCCATGAGGTAATAGGCCGGGCCCGCCGGGAAATCGAGATTCGGATAGATGCCCTTTTCGCCGACCATGGTTTCGTCGAGAATGGAGCTGATTTGCCAATATTTCTTGGCTTCCTCGGTGCCGATGACGTCGACCATTTTCTTATACGCGTCGGTCATGGTCGGCACGCGGCTGTCGCCGGAGCGATACACCCGGTGGCCGAAGCCCATGATTTTCCGCTTTTCCTTGAGCGCCGTCAGCATCCAGTCGCGCGCTTTGTCGGGATCGCCGACCTCCTCCAACATATGCATCACCGCTTCATTGGCGCCGCCATGGAGCGGGCCTTTCAGCGAGCCGATGGCGCCGGTGACGGCGGAATAAATGTCCGAAGTCGACGACGCAATCGTCCGTGCCGTGAAGGTCGACGCGTTAAACGAGTGTTCGGCGTACAAGGTCATCGAAATGTCGAAGCATTTGACGATTTCGGGCGCCGGGACCTCGCCAAAGCACATATGGAAAAAGTTCTCCGAAAAGGCGAGATCCGGATTCGGATCGATCGGCGCCTTGCCGTTGCGGCGACGGAAATCCGCGGCCACGATCTGCGGGATTTTGGCGTACATGCGGATGGCTTTGTCATAGAGCCCCGCGGGGGAGGAATCGTCCGTGGCGTCGTCTTCTTGCCCGAGGAACGAGACCGCGGTGCGCAGCGTATCCATCGGATGCGCCTTATTGTTCATCTTGGCGATGACGTCCATCAGGTCGCCCGACAGTCCGCGCTCCTTGCGCTCCAACGCGTTAAGGGCGTCGAGCTGGCCCTGGGTCGGCAATTCGCCGTTCCAGATCAAATACGCCACTTCTTCGAACCGGCACGCGCTGGCCAGATCCTGCACTTTGTAGCCGCGATAGGTGAGCGAATTGATCTCCGGCATCACCTTCGAAACGGCGGTGTCGTCGGCGAGCACGCCCGCCAAGCCATATCTCACTTCTTCGGACATCAATCATCCTCCTTGTCATCGTGTTCCGGCGCGTTTCGCGCCATGTCGTAGACGCGTTCCACTTTGGCGACGCGCACCTCATAGTCCTCGTACCATTCCATGCGGCCGCGTCGTTGGGCGACCACATGATCCGTACGCCGCTTCCAAGCGAAGATGTCCTCTTCGCTGGCCCAATAGGAGACGGTGATCCCGAATCCGTCGGGTCCGCGCGCCGAATGATGGCCAAGATAGCCAGGCGATGCGGCGGCCTGGGCCTCCATCAGCGCGGCGGTGTCGCCATAGCCGTCTTCGACCCCCGTCCGCTGGGCGGAGAAGATGACGGCGTAATAAGGCGGCGGCGGCGTTTTCATCAATTACTCCGTCGGCGTATCGCCAACTTGGAAATTGTAGATGCTCTCGTCGAACTTGTTGTAGTCGTGATAGCGCAAGAGATCGTAGAGATCGCGGCGGTGCTGCATTTGATCGAGGATCCCGTTCTGGTCGCCGTCCTTGAGAATGGCGTCGAGGCCGCGATCGCACGCCCCCATGGCGAGCCGCAAGGTCGTCACGGGATAGATCACCACATTGAAGCCGAGCGACTCCAATTCCGATTTATTGAGGAGACGGCTTTTGCCGAACTCGGTCATGTTGGCGAGAATTGGCACGTCGAGGGCGGCGCGCACCGCTTCGAACTCTTCAAGGCTCTTCATCGCTTCCGGGAAAATCATGTCGGCGCCGGCGTCGACATAGGCCTTCATGCGATCGATCGAGGCGTCCAGACCTTCTACGGCGCGCGCGTCGGAGCGCGCGATCAGCACGAAATTCGGATCGCGTTTGGCTTCCGCCGCCGCCTTGACCCGCTGGATCATGATGTCGGTGGGGACGATTTCCTTGCCGTCGAGATGGCCGCAGCGTTTCGGCATCACCTGATCTTCGATATGGCACCCGGCGAGGCCCGCCTCCTCCATCATCATCACCGTACGCGCGGCGGCCATGGGCTCGCCGAAACCGGTGTCGATGTCGATGAACGACGGCAGGTCCGTGACCCGGGCGATCTGCCGGCCGCGTTCGACGAACTCCGTCATCGTCGCGATGCCGACGTCCGGCAGGCATAGATCGGCGGACATCACCGCGCCTGAAATATAAACGCCGTCGAACGCCTTGCGTTCGATCATTTGCGCGCACAATGGATTGAATGCGCCCGGGAATTGCAAGAGCCGACCAGAGGCCAGGCCAGCGCGAAAATCAGCGCGTTTCTCCGCGGCGGATTTCTGTGTAAAGAGCATAGCGGATTACTTCCTTTACTGTTTAATTCTTTTCGTCGTCGGTTGCGTCTGCGGCGGCGTCATCGCCGCCAGCGTCCTCACTCGATTGATTGGCGCTGAACGCCAGCCCGAGGGCGACGCCAATAGAGACGCCGAGCGCCAAGCCAAGGCCGACATTGTCGAGGGCGACGCCGAGCGACACCCCGATGGAGAGACCGATCGCGACGCCGAGCGTCATTGTTTGTGGCTTCGCCATCGCTGCCTTTCCTCTAGTCTTGCGCCGATCCGGCGTTGAGCCAGTCCCAGCCGAACGCCGCTTCGCTGTCGCCGTCGCGCCGCCGCCGCTCTAATCGTTCAAGCGCTTCTTCCAGGCTCGGGCGATGACCGACAGGGACACGCCACATGGCGAAATGCATCTCGCCCAAGACCTCGAACCACTCGGCGCGGCGCTCGAAGAATTTTTTGTGCACGGTGTCGAACACGAAGCGCCGCAGGCTCGCCGCATCGGTCCAGACCGTGAGGTTGGCGATGAGCTGCGGGTCGCCGTCGATCGCCGCCTCGGTATTGCCGACGCCGGGTTCGCCCGAGCCCTCCATAATCCAAACGAAGCCGGGCATTTGCTTGCCGAGGTCGTTGATGCGGTCGATATTGTCCATGAACTCCTTCACGCGCGGATCGTCCGTCGGCGCCACAAGGCGCGCGACGTTGATTTCCGCAAGATGCTGGGTCATGGCCATGCGCCGCCTGTTCGCCTCCGCGCCTAAAAGATGCCTTCGGCTGGGTTTTCGACGAGATAACCGGCCGGCGCCACAGGATTAAGGGCGCAGACTTCCTCGGCGCTCAGCTCCGGCAGGCGCTGCACCAATGCGAGGAACCGCGCGGATTCCGCTGGGTCGAGAATGTCGTCGGTCAATGTTTTGAACTTGCCGATATATTCGTCGCGGCCGAACGGGCGCGCGCCGAACGGGTGCGCGTTGGCGATGCCAAGCTCGTCGACGATCTCCGAACCGTCTTCCATGGTGATGACGACTTTCGCGCCGAACGCTTTTTCGTTCGGATCCGGCGAGTGATAACGACGGGTCCATTCCGGATCTTCGATGGTGGAGATTTTGTGCCACAAGCGCACCGTGTCTTCGCGACGGGCGCGTTCCGGGGCGTACGAACCGACATGGTGCCATTCGCCGTCCTGCAGGGCCACCGCGAAAATGTACATAATCGAGTGGTCGAGGGTTTCGCGCGAGGCGTTCGGGTCCATTTTCTGCGGGTCGCCGGCGCCGGTGCCGATCACGTAATGGGTGTGGTGCGACGTATGCAGAACGATCGACTTCACTTTATCGAAGTCGTCGATTTTCTTGCCCATGCGGAACGCCAAGTCGATCAGGGCCTGGGATTGATATTCCGCGGAGTGTTCTTTGGTGTAGGTCTCCAAAATCGCGCGCTTACTCTCGCCTGGCGCCGGCAGCGGCACGTGATAGGTCGGCGCGAACGGATCTTCGCCGCGGTCCCGGGCCGTGCGGCCATTGAGGATGAAGGAGATCACCGAGTCTTCGCCTTCATAGATCGGGCTCGGCGCGCCTTCGCCGCGCATGCAGCGGTCGACGGCTTCGATCGCCAATTTGCCTGCATATGCCGGGGCGAACGCTTTCCAGGTGGAGATTTCGCCTTTGCGCGATTGCCGCGTGGTCACCGTGGTGTGCAGGCCCTGTTGCACCGATTGATAAATGATCTCGGTCGGCAGACCGAGGAGCGCGCCGACGCCGGCGGACGCCGATGGGCCGATATGGGCGATGTGGTCGATCTTGTGCTCGTGCAGGCAGATCGCCTTCACCAAGTTCACTTGGATTTCGTAGCCGGTGGCGATGCCGCGAATAAGGTCCGCGCCGTTGCGGCCGCATTGCTGAGCCACGGCGAGGATCGGCGGGATATTGTCGCCAGGGTGAGAATAGTCGGCGGCGAGAAAGGTGTCGTGGAAGTCGAGCTCGCGCACCGCCGTGCCGTTGGCCCAAGCCGCCCATTCCGCGTGCACCCGCAAATCCGCAGGAGCGCCAAACAAGGTCGCGCCGCCATTGCGCAAATGGGTCTTGGCCATGGCCCGGGCCGATTTGATCGGGCCGCGATTGAGCGAGGCGATCCCCACCGAAGCGTTGTCGATGATCCGGTTAATGATCATGTCGACCACGTCGTCGTCGGCGGGCGCGTCGTCGGTGGCGCACGCGGCGATCTTCCAGGCGAGCTGGTCTTCGCGCGGCAATTCATCTTTGGACCGGTGGGCGCGAACGTCATGGGTGATCATGCAGCATCTCCTAATAGGCTGGGCCGGCGGCGTTTTTCGCCCTCCTCGGCGGTGAAATCGCGCCCTACCTGCCTCAGCTGCGACAGACTGTCCACACCTGCCCCAGCGGCAAACTGCCTCCGGAAAAAATATTGTTCTTTTTCAGCTGGTTACAACTGTTTTCCCCAGCTTCCCCAGAATTAACAGAGGGCGATCCGTCGCAGTCGGCGACGACCTCGGTCCCGCGCCGCCGGCATAAGGCGCGACTCACCCGGCGCCGTTCGACGCGCCGGCGAAACGGCGCGACCTAACTGGAGAAGAACAGGAGCTTGACCGCCATGCCGGCGAGCACCGCGATCAGCACTTGTTTGACGAAGCCGGCCCCGCGCTTGATCTGCGCCTTGGTGCCGAGCCAGCCGCCGACGGCGTTGCCGATCGCCAGGGCGAGGCCCGCGTCCCACGCAATCGGCACGTTCGCCGCGAACACCGCCAGGGCGACCATGGAGAAGATCAGGGCAATGAAGACTTTGTGCATGTTCACGCGCACCAGGTCGATGCCCATGACGCGATAGAGGATCGGCATCAAAATG
>CAYWWL010000033.1:0-11317 GCA_964461925.1 uncultured Caulobacterales bacterium
CATGCACATGGTTCAGCGCAGCGACCACCTCTCGCGGCGTCGACTGCAGCCATCGCGCTTGGGCGTTTGCTTTCTCCGCCTCCAAATGATTGCCTACAGCGCCGAGCAATTCAGCCTGACGGCGCCAGCTCGCTTCCAGCGCAGGATTGAAATGACAGGCCCGGCGATAGCTCAACAGCGCTTTGTCATGCGCGCCGGATTGAAAATGAAGGTGGCCCTCTTCCTGGTACGCCCGGCCAAAGTCCGGCGCGCTGGCGATCAAGGATTTCACCGTGTCGAGCGCCCGGCCCGCTTCGCCCAGATAGCGCGCGCAAACGGCGCGCATATAAAGACCGTCTCTCAGCGTCGGCGTCTCGGCGAGCAGATCGTCAAGCAAAGCTTCCGCCGCGCGGAAATCGCTCGCTTGAATTCTTTCTTGCACTCGCCGAAGCGCGGCTTCGTGACGCTCATCAATCGCAGACAAACAAAAGCCTCTCAATAAGACCGCGGCCAATTTCGGCGCCCATGCGACGGCCCGCTTTTATCGCCCTTGGTCCGATACTAGAACCGCATGCCGAGACGCACGCCAATGGTCCGCGGGCGCAATACCGTAACCCGTTCGCGGTCATTGATGAAGTTATTGGCGATCTCGGCGTAAGCGTCGCCGAGATTGTCGGCGAAGATCTCCATGCTCCACTTATCGGCGGTGACGCCGGCGGACATGGACACGGTGGTCCACGCCGCAACTTTCGCCGCATTGATGTCGATTATGTCGCTGCGCGAGGAGCCGGAATAGACGATCTGCGGCATGATATGCGCAAGCAAGGTCGGACTAATGTCCCACTCGTAGCGTGCGCGCAGATTGCCTTGGAAGTTCGGCGCGAACGCCAGGTCTCCGCCGGCGGTGACGTCGCCTGTCGGGGTGAGCACTTCGGTGATCTCGGTCTCCAGGAAAGAGAACGCGCCAGCGACGGTCAGACCCGGGACGCTTTCCGGCGCAGCGATGAAGTCGCCTTCAACGCCGTAAACTTCGGCATTCGCCGCATTGTCCGAGAAAAACAAGTTGGTGATGCTCGGATCAAAAATTGTCGTTTGCAGCCGTGCGATGTCGACATAGAACGCGCTGCCGTTGAACTGCAGCTGATTCTCAAACAGGGTCGTCTTCCAGCCGATTTCGTAATTGGTGACCTCGTCGGTATCAAGCTCGAACGGCACGCTGAAGCCGTTCGGTCCTTGCGCCCCGCCGGGCCGGTTCAAGAGGCCTGGCCGGAAACCTTCGGAATAGGTGGCGTATAAAAGAACGCCGTCCGTCGGCGTAAAGCTGACGTTTCCTTTGAAGATAAATCCATCCGTAGACGCCTTATCTGGCGCTGACAGGGCGTTGAAGATTTGGGTCGCCTGGGCCAGCGACAAGTTCGGGTCGGTCGCTTGAATATCAGCGATCGATTGTCCTTGGGTGTACACGATGTGGCGCGAGGTGTCGCAGGTGCCGATGAACTCGAATTGTCCGTCGCCATTATACAGGTCGGAAATGTCCGTCCCGAAAGCGTCGGCGTCCGGCTGGAACGAGTTACAGAACGAGGCGTTGGCGCTGCCTTCGAAGTCGACGTCGATGTCATACCAGCGCGCGCCGAACGTCACGGTAAGCGTATCTGGAACAAGATCGAAGTTCACCTCGCCAAAGAAGCCGAGTTGCTCGTCGGTGCGGCGAATGTCATTGCGGAAAATGGTCTCCGGCGCGAACGGCCCGGGATCGGAGACGAAGCCCGTCGTCTGCGGGAAATTCTCGAAAAAGCCGAGAGATCCGAAGACGTTGGCGTTGACGTTGTTTGGGTAATTGAAGTTGTTGCGCTCATCGAGTTGCAGATCGGAATAGAAACCGCCCACGGTGGCGCGCAGCCGCTTGTCGCTCGGCGTGTTGAAGCGCAATTCGTGGGTGAAGACTTTCGTTTCCGTCGTCGAGTCGACGAACAGATTCGGCGCCTGACACACGCCAGCCGGCGTCGCGCCGGTTCCCGGATAGCTGACGGACGAATCGCAGATGTAATATGGCAGGTACTGACCGACAAAGAGGTAGTCGGAATAATCCACCCGTTGCTGTGCGCTGCGGTCGGTATAGGCGCCGGTGTACAATGCTTCAAGCGCGCCGATACGGCCTTCAATGGTCCAGCTGGTGTTGTTGAAATCGTCGTCGAGCGTATCTTCTTCGAACCGTTGGATTTCATATTCGTCGAGGTCCGGATCGGCGAAGAAAACGCCGTCCGCTTCGATCCATTGACGCGCATGGCCGACAGTGATCGACCAGTCGTCGCCGATCTCCCAGCGGGCGCTGGCGCGGAAACCGGTATAACCGGAATCGTTGAAGTTTTCTTCGACCAAGGCGGCGTTATTGGCTTCGAGGAAAGTTACGTCGCTATCAAGCGCGGCGAGGCTCGCCGCGTCGGACTGGAACCCGGCCCGCTGGCCCGACACTGGCACGCCATTATCGCGCACCGTTCCCGCCGGCCGGAAACGCGCCGACTCCCGCACGGTGCGCACGCCAGCGACATTGTCGATATAGCCGCCGCGATCGTCGACATAGCCGACAAGGCGGACAGCCGCCGCGTCGCCAAGCGGCAGATTGATTCCGCCTTCCACTTTTTGGCTCGACTCGCCATTGCGGGTGAAGGAAATGCCGGCATTGGCGAAGGCTTCGAATTCGCCAACTTTCGGTTTGTTGGTGATCAGACGGATCGTGCCGGCTTGGGAGCTGGCGCCGAACAACGTGCCTTGCGGCCCAGGCAGCACTTCCACCCGCTCAAGATCGACGGCGTAAACGTCTAGATTTCGGCCAGGCTGCGCCAGGGGCTGTTCGTCGAGGTAGAAAGCGACATTGGGCGCCAAGCCCGCGACGCCCGCGGTGGTCAGGTTCGGCGTCGTCGAGGCCACGCCGCGAATATAGATCGTCGCCTGACCAGGTCCGCTGCCCCCCGCCGTCACGCCAGGCAATTGCGTCAGATAATCCGTGAAGCTATCGACCCGCAATTCATCGAGGGTTTCGCCGCCAAGCGCTTGCACCGCCACCGGCACGTCTTGGGCGTTCTCAGCGCGCTTGGTCGCGGTCACGACGATCTGGTCGACCTGCGCCTGGGCAGTCGACATAAATGCGGTGGATACGGCGATCAGAGATACGCCGGCTAAATGCTTATTCACGTGAAATGCCCCTCGGTCTGCTTGCTCAAGCACGCACGCCGATGATCCGGCGCAGCGGCGCAGTAGGATGGACGCCGCGGTGATCGCGGCCGAACATGCGCTACCTTTGATTGTGAACGGGGTTATAGCAAATAATTCGAAAAACGAAAGAGTGTGAGCGCCACACCGACCGAGAACATTGCCCTGCCGTGGAAAAATCCTAATTAATTCATTTATATCAGTTGCTTAAGACGAATTCACGTCACGCAAATAATTCGAAATTCGAATCAATTCTTGCATGGGTTGCATACCGCCAAATTCCGCGCATTGCCGAATCAATCCGAGCGCCGACCGCAGAGGCGATGCGCCACGGCGCCAAACGGATCGCGCGGGGCGCGATTCACGGATCGATCATGGAAGCCCTCTGGACGCGACGCCGATCGATTATGGCGCCGCATAGGCGTGGGCGATCATGGTGGTTCCTTCGAACACCGCTTTATCAAGAACATTGCGTTCGTCGACGAAGACAAAGTCGAATTCTTTGTTCTCGTTCACGTCTCGATGCAGCATCACGATGAACATATCGCCAGTCGCCGGTTCGTTGTCGATGGTCACGGCGACGTCTTTATTGACGCCGCTCGAAACATAGGTATGCCCGACATAGATTTTGCCGTTCGGCTTTCCGTCCTTGAACGGATGCATGACCAGCCAGCCATTGCCGTCAATGCGCACTTCGGGGAATGTGAACGTCGCCCCTTCCCGCGATGCGCCGTCGACGACGATCCAATTGTTTTCGCCATTGCCGAGGGACACCTGGGGCGTTTCCTCGCCATGCGCAGAGCCCCACGACAGAATAAGAGCGACGGCGGCCAATGCAGTCTTTAGCGATCCCATGGTCGAACCCTCCGTAAGCACAAAATGATCGCGCGAGTGTCGACCTCTGGCTGGGGACCGTCAAGCGTTATGGTCATGCCGCGCCGGGATGGCGGATTGACCGCACCCGCGCGGAACCGTCATGCGCGCGACGCCTATAGGGGAACGGCGAGCGTGTAGCCTTCTCGATAATAGAGTTTCATCGTGGTGATGAAATCCTCGCCGAGCCATGTGGTCCGTTCGACGACGAACAGCGCCGCGCCTTCCTCGGCGCCGAGCGCGCCGGCGACCTTTTTGTCCGCCGCCGCCGCCGCGAAGGCGACGTCGCCCGTGGAGAACGGCACGGTCTTCACCAACCATTCATTGGCGCTGATCGCCTCCAAAGGCGCATTGAGGATGTCCGGCGCCGCCTTCACGTTCACCCAGCGCGCTTCAAACGCGAACGGTCGGTCGTCGCCGTAATGGACCGTCTCCATATAGAGAGCCTTGTCGCCGGGCGACAATCTGAGACGGTCGCGGACCGCCTTTGGCGGCGCCGCCATTCTCTGTCGAACGATCTCATGGCGATAGCGCTCGCCCAATTGTTCGATCTGCTCTCGGATGATTGGAATTTCGAGCTTCGCTTGACGCGCCGGAAAAGCATTGACCCGCGTGCCGCCTTTACGTTTGCGCACGACGAGGCCGTCTTCGGCGAGCGCCCGCAGGGCACGATTGACCGTCGCGCGAGCGCAGCCATACTCAAGCGCGAAGTCGACTTCGTCGGGGATGCGCGCGCCGAGCGGCCACTCCCCCGCCTGAATCCGCGCCTTCAGCGATTCGCGGATCGCGCTGTGGGAGATTCCCGTCATAAGGCGCGCCGCAGGCGCTCAATCGTCGCCTTGTAACGTCGACTGATCGCATCGCGGCGAACATGCCGCCCTTGCCGCACCACATGTCGACCCGCCGCCCAAACATCGCTCACCACCTCGTCGCCGCAAGCGAAAATCCATGCGTCCAAAATCGCGTCGCCGGCGAGACCCGCCAGGTTGACGTGGTCGTCGTCCAACGCGACGAGATCGGCGATCGCGCCCACCGCGAGACAGCCGCTGTCCCTTCCGATGGCTTGGGCCCCACCAAGGGCGGCGCGCTCATATAAGAAGCGGCCATTGGACGGATAATCGGCGTCGGCGAGAACGATCCGGCGGCGGTCACGTAGCCGTTGGGAAGTCTCCAGCATGCGCAGCTCTTCGCTGAGCGCGATCCGTACGTTCGAATCTGAGCCGATCCCAAACTGCCCGCCATGGGCGACAAAAGCCTCGCCGTTGAAAATTCCGTCGCCAAGATTAGCTTCCGTCAGCGGACAAAGCCCCACCACGGCGCCCGACGGGCCGAGGTCGCGAATCTCGCCAGCGTCAAGATGGGTGGCATGGACAAGGCACCACCGCCGGTCGACGCCAATGGCGTCCATCAGCCAACGAACTGGTCTTGCGCCAAAAGCGTCGCGAACCTGGTCGACTTCCGCGACTTGCTCGGCGATATGAATGTGCAATGGCCCGCCGGGAACGAAGGCGCCGCATGCGTCCAGCCCCGCCCGCGTGACCGCCCGCAATGAATGGGGCGCGACGCCAAGCGCGGTATCGGCAGGCGCGTCCTTCAGCGCCTCCTCGATAGAGCTGATTAGCGCCGCGAAAGCATCAAGGTCGCAGCCGAAACGCAATTGACCGCCTTCGAGCGGACGGTCGTCGAGACCGCCGCGCATATAGAGGACGGGCAAATGGGTATAGCCGACGCCGGTCGTCGCAGCCGCGCTGAAATGACGGCGCGAGGTTTCGCTGACGACGTCGTAGCGCCGTCCGTCAGGTTGGTGATGCACATAGTGAAACTCGCCGATTGCGGCGTAGCCGGCTTCGAGCGTCTCCATCTGCGCCAAGGCGGCGATCGATTCGATATCGTCCGGATCGAGAATCTCTAAGAAGCGGTACATGACGTTTCGCCATGTCCAAAAATCGTCCGTCG
The DNA here is from genome assembly GCA_964461925.1 of uncultured Caulobacterales bacterium. Taxonomy (GTDB): domain Bacteria; phylum Pseudomonadota; class Alphaproteobacteria; order Caulobacterales; family Parvularculaceae; genus MED-G105. Next base: position 6,019 of record CAYWWL010000033.1, read on the forward strand.
CCCCTGGACCGCGACGCTCGGCGAGCCCGGCCATCGCCCGCTGAAAACTATGACTGTGGACGTTCGCTAAGGCGGGAAGCAATACGCCGACGCTCTCGTCCGCAGCGCTCTCCCCCTCGCCTTGGGCGCCGGTTTGGTCGACCCGCGCGATGCGACCATCGTCGCCGATCTCCACGACCACATGGTCGCGCCAACCATCCGCCGTCAACGCCCGCCGCGCCGCGATTTTCGTCGTCATAGGGTCTCGCATTCGTTTTATGTGTAGACATAATATTGAATAGGCGCCATTACACAAGACCATGCGCGACACGTTTCGATATGCCGGATGCACGCTCGCCTCGATGATCGACGGCGCGACGCCCTATGGCCTGATTGAAGACGCCAGCATCGTCGTCGAGGGCGGCCGGATCGCCTGGGCCGGCCCGCGACACGAAACCCCTGCTCAATACGCCGCGATCGAGACGACGGAGATCGGCGGCCGTTTGATCACCCCAGCGTTGATCGACTGCCATACCCATATTGTCTATGGCGGCAATCGCGCGCGCGAATTCGAACAACGGCTCAACGGCGTCAGCTATGAAACCATCGCCAAACAAGGCGGCGGAATTAATGCGACCGTGGCCGCCACAAGAGACGCCAGCGATGACGACCTCATGGCCGCAGCTTTAAAACGCGTCGATCAATTGATCCGACAAGGCGTCGGCGTCATTGAAATCAAATCCGGATACGGCCTTACCATCGATCATGAAATCCGCATGCTGCGCGTCGCGCGCGCCATCGCGGACACCCGACCGATCGTGGTCAAAACCACCTGGCTGGCGGCCCATGCTTTGCCGCCGGAATACGCGGGAAAACCTGACGCCTATATTGACGAGGTGGCGATACCTGGGCTTGAACAAGCCCACGCGGAAGGACTGGTCGACGCCGTCGACGGATTTTGCGAAACCATTGGGTTCACGCCGGCGCAGATCGAGCGCGTCTTCGACGCCGCAAACCGCCTCAACGTGCCGGTCAAATTGCACGCCGAGCAATTAAGCGACCAGAAAGGCGCGCTGTTGACGGCGCGCCATCGCGGGCTGTCCGCCGACCATTTGGAGCATCTCGCCGAAACAGACGTCCCGAAGTTCGCCGCCAGCGGCGCCGTCGCCGTTCTGCTTCCCGGCGCATTCTACGTCTTGAAAGAAACCAAAAAGCCGCCGATTGAAGCGTTGCGTCGACATGGCGTGGCCATGGCGGTCGCCACCGACTGCAATCCCGGCAGCTCGCCTATCACATCGATCCTCACCGTGATGAATATGGCGTGCACATTGTTCGGACTGACGCCGGAGGAGGCTCTCGCTGGCGTCACGCGCCATGCGGCGAGCGCCCTCGGTCTGCAAGGCGCATTTGGAGTCGTCGCGCCGGGGGCGCGCGCCGAACTCGCGGTTTGGGATCTCAACCACCCCGCGGAGCTTTCCTACGGCATTGGCGCCGCGCCGTTATTCAAAACCATCTCGCACAGATCAAGCCTATGACCATTACCCTGAATCCGGGGACGACGTCCCTTTCCCTCTTGGAACGCATCTATCGGGAAGACGTCTCTTTCGATCTCGTTCCGGGCGCCTTCGCCGCGGCGGACAAAAGCGCCGGCGTGCTGCGCGACCAGATCAAAAACGGCGAGCCGATCTACGGCGTTAATACCGGCTTCGGCAAATTGGCGTCGGTGCGCATCGACGACGATAAGCTCGCTGACCTCCAGCGAAACCTGGTCCGCTCTCACAGCGCCGGCTTCGGCGCGCCATTGCCCGAGCATATCGTACGCCTGATCATCGCCCTCAAATGCCTTTCCTTAGGACGCGGCGCTTCCGGCGTCAGGACCGACGTGATCGCTGGCTTGCAAAATCTGGTCAAAGCAGGCGTCACTCCGATGATCCCGGAAAAAGGCTCGGTTGGCGCTTCGGGCGACCTTGCGCCCCTCGCCCATATGTCCGCTACCTTGATTGGCGAAGGCGAAGCGTTCTTCCGGGGCGAGAGAATGGCCGCCGCTCAAGCGCTGCAAGCGGCGGGGCTCGAACCATTGACCCTGGCGGCGAAAGAAGGTCTCGCGCTGTTGAACGGCACCCAGGCCTCCACCGCCCTCGCCCTAGCGGGCCTGTTCGACGGATGGCGCCTGGCGCTCGCCTCGCTGACCACCACTGCCTTGTCGATCGACGCGGCCATGGGTTCCGGCGCCCCGTTTCGCGACGAAATCCATCGCCTGCGCGGCCATCAAGGCCAGATCGACGCCGCGGCCCGGTTGCGCGCGCTGCTGAAAGGATCGGAGATTCGCGACAGTCACCGTACGGACGATGAACGCGTGCAAGACCCGTATTGTTTGCGCTGCGCGCCGCAGGTGATCGGCGCCTGCCTCGATCAATTGCGCCATGTGGGACGCACGCTGGAAGTCGAAGCCAACGCCGCGACCGACAATCCGCTTGTCCTGTCCGACGGCGCAATCGTGTCGGGCGGCAATTTCCATGCGGAGCCCGTGGCGCTTGTCGCCGATCTCGCAGCGATCGCGCTGTCTGAAATCGGCTGTATTTCCCAACGCCGCGTCGCGCTCCTCGTCGATCCGGCCTTAAGCTTCGGCCTGCCGGCGTTTCTCGCGCCAGATCCCGGCCTTAAATCCGGCCTAATGATCGCCGAAGTGACCTCGGCTGCATTGATGAGCGAGAATAAGTCCCTCGCCAATCCGCGCTCGGTGGATTCCACGCCGACCTCGGCCAATCAGGAAGATCATGTGTCCATGGCCTGCCACGGGGCGCGTCGCCTTACCGAGATGAATGCGAACCTCGCCGGCATTTTGGGCGTTGAAGCCATGGCCGCCGCCCAAGGGGTGGAGCTACGCGGGCCGCTTAAGACCAGCGCCCGCCTCGCCGCCGTGGTGGCGACCATCCGCAAGGTCTGCCCGTCCCTCGACGAAGACCGCATCGTCAGCGACGACATCGAAAAATTGGCGGCGCTTACGATGAACTCCGAAAGCCTGATCGCATTTGATGACGGCGTAACGAACATTGAGCTCGCGCCATGACCGCGGTCACCGTGATCGAAGGCGACGGCCCCTTGATCCTGGCCCAGCCCCATTCCGGCGTCCATGTCCCCGACGACATTCTGGCGACCCTCAACCCCCTTGGTCGCGAATTGCGCGACACCGATTGGCATATTCCGACCCTCTATGACGGTCTGGTGCCGAACGCCAGCATCGTCCGCGCCGAGTTTAGTCGCTACGTGATCGACCCCAATCGCGATCCGAACGGATCGAGCCTCTATCCCGGTCAGAACACCACCGACCTCGTGCCGCTGACCACGTTCGACGGCGCGCCGATCTGGACCCATGAACCGTCAGCCGCCGAGGTCGAGCGTCGCACGGCGACATTCCACGCAGCGTATCATGATGCGCTCCGGCGAGAAATCGACCGGGTAAAGACCGTATACGGATTTGCAATCCTCTATGATTGCCATTCGATCCGTTCGGTCGTACCGCATCTGTTCGAGGGCCGATTGCCCGATCTCAATATTGGAACCAATGACGGAGCGGCCTGCGCGCCGGCTCTCCGCGACGCCGTCGTCGCCGCGTGCGCCCGTCAGGACGACTACTCCCATGTTCTCGACGGGCGCTTCAAAGGCGGCTGGACCACCCGTCACTATGGCGCGCCGCGCGACGGCGTTCACGCCATTCAAATGGAGTTGTCGCAAATCAACTATCTCAAGAGCGAGACGCCGCATTTCGACTATGACGACGACGCCGCGGCGAAACTTAAGATCGTCCTTGCGGATATTTTTTCCGAACTTCAACGCACCATCGACCAAGACATCATGACGGAGGCAGCCCGTGTCTGAACAGCGCCCGAATAAACGCGACGTCAAAGCGCCGACGGGATCGGCTTTAAATTGTTTGAGCTGGACCACCGAAGCGCCGTTTCGGATGATTCAGAATAATCTCGATCGCGCCGTGGCCGAGAACCCCGACGACCTTGTCGTCTATGGCGGCATCGGTCGCGCGGCTCGGACTTGGAACGACTTCGATCAAATCCTCGCCTCGCTAAAAACCCTGACCGAGGACGAAACCTTGGTGGTTCAATCAGGCAAGCCGGTCGGCGTCTTCCGCACCCACAAAGACGCGCCGCGGGTATTGATCGCCAATTCGAACATCGTGCCGCACTGGGCGAATTGGGATCATTTTAACGACCTCGATCGCCAAGGCTTGATGATGTACGGGCAAATGACGGCGGGCTCATGGATCTATATCGGCACGCAGGGCATTGTTCAGGGCACCTACGAGACCTTCGCGGAAGCTGGCCGCAAGCATTATGGCGGCGATCTCGCCGGCAAATGGATCTTGACCGGCGGGCTCGGCGGCATGGGCGGCGCCCAACCCTTGGCGGCGGTGATGGCGGGCGCGTGTTGCCTCGCCGTCGAATGCAATGAAGAGAGTATCGATTTTCGCCTACGCACCCGCTACGTCGACGAAAAGACCGACAATCTCGACCACGCGCTCGCGCTGATCGAGCAATGGACCGCCGCGGGCGAAGCCAAATCCGTCGGCCTTCTCGGCAACGCCGGCGACGTCTTCCCGGAGCTGGTGAAACGCGGCGTCAGACCCGACATCGTCACCGATCAAACCTCCGCACACGATCCAATAAACGGTTATCTCCCGATCGGTTGGACCATGGCGGAATGGCTGGAAAAACGCGCCAGCGATCCCAAAGCCGTCGAAGCCGCCGCGCGCGCGTCCATGAAAGTGCAAGTCAAAGCAATGCTGGACTTCTGGGAGCGAGGCGTCCCGACGCTCGATTACGGCAACAATATCCGCCAGGTCGCGAAGGACGAAGGCCTTGAGAACGCCTTTGATTTCCCAGGCTTCGTGCCCGCTTATATCCGCCCGCTGTTTTGTCGCGGCGTCGGCCCGTTCCGCTGGGCGGCGTTGTCGGGCGATCCGGAGGACATCTATAAGACCGACGCCAAGGTCAAGGAGCTGATGCCGGAGGATGCGCATCTGCACAATTGGCTGACCATGGCGCGCGAGCGCATCGCCTTTCAAGGATTGCCGGCGCGGATCTGTTGGGTCGGTCTCGGCGATCGTCATCGCCTCGGCCTCGCCTTCAACGAGATGGTAGCGAAGGGCGAACTGAAAGCTCCCGTTGTGATCGGCCGCGATCATCTCGACAGCGGCTCGGTGGCGAGTCCGAACCGGGAAACCGAAGCCATGCGCGACGGTTCTGACGCGGTGTCCGACTGGCCGCTGCTCAACGCTTTGTTGAACACCGCGTCCGGCGCCACC
>CAYWWL010000034.1:0-5013 GCA_964461925.1 uncultured Caulobacterales bacterium
TGGTCGATCAATTCGCCGAGAAGCTTGCCGTACTCGCTTGGATGGCGCAGCATGAACGGGGCACCGAAGCAGGTGGAGAACGTCGCTTCCGGCTCGGTCACGCCCTTTTCGGTGCCGGCGACTTTCGCCGTATAACCGGACAGGAATTGATACATCGCCTGGGCCGCGGTCAATTTCGAGATCGGCGGCATGACGCCGAAAGCGTCGCAGGTGAGCATGATGATGGTTTTCGGATGCGGCGCGCGACCGTCGAGGCTAGCGTTCGGAATATAGTGGATCGGATAGGCGCCGCGAGTGTTTTCGGTCAGCGACCCGTCGTCGAGATCCAGCGTGCGCGTCGCGGGATCCATGACCACATTTTCCAAAACGGTGGCGAATTTTTGCGTCGTCGCGTGGATCTCAGGTTCCGCTTTGGCGGACAGGCGGATCATTTTCGCGTAGCAGCCGCCTTCAAAATTGAACAAGCCGTTCTCCGACCAGCCGTGTTCGTCGTCGCCGATCAGCACTCGATCCGGATCGGCCGATAGGGTTGTCTTGCCGGTGCCGGACAGGCCGAAGAAGATCGCTGCGTCGTCGTCGCGACCGACATTGACCGAGCAATGCATTGGCATCACGCGTTTGGTCGGCAGCAAGTAATTGAGGATCGTGAACACCGACTTCTTCATTTCGCCGGCATAGGACGTGCCGCCGATCAGCACAGTGCGGGCCACGAAGTCGACGGCCACGACGGTGCCGGTGCGGCAGCCATGGCGCTCAGGGTCGGCGACGAAGCCCGGCAGGTCGACGATGGTGAAGTCCGGCGCCGCGCCGGTGTTGAACGGGCGATCTGCCATTGGCGGTCGCACCAGCAGGTGCTGGATGAACAGCGAGTGCCACGCGAATTCGGTGAACACGCGGACATTGATGGAATGGTCCTTGTCAGCGCCGCCTTTTAGATCTTGAGCGTAGAGACTCTTGTCGGCGGCGTAATCGAGCATATCGCGATGCAGCGTCTCGAATTGATCCGGGGTGATCGACTTATTCGCGTCCCACCAGATGTCGTTTTCGATTTCTGGGTGAGCGACGATGAATTTGTCCTGGGCGGAACGGCCTGTGTGCTCGCCGGTCTTCACGACTAAAGCGCCGCCTTTGGCGATCTCGCCTTCGCCGTCCATGATGGCGGCTTGGTACAAAGCCTCCATCGACAAATTGCGCCGCGCGCGCGGCGCGGCGTCTTCGAATTGATCGATGGTCGTCGTGACTGAAACTGTCATGCTCATCTATTATGCCCTCCCAAGCACTCTAGAATTGTGAAAGGTAAAAACGCGTCATTGTGGGCTGTTCACGGTCGCGTTATGTCAATATCTCCTGGCAGAAAGACGTTAGCGCCAAGCCTGTCAACCTACAGCCGCAATTCCGGACCGACTTTGCTCCCTTAAAAGTAAATGCGGCGCCGTGACGGCGAGACGAAGTGGAAAGGTGGCTGCAAGATGCGGTCCATAGTTAGCCCTGGGCCAAAGGCGCAGTCTGAGCCAAGTTCGGCCATCCAAGAGCTTCTCGGCGCCGAAGATTTTCTCAAATTGGCCCAAGACGCAGCCGTCTGGATCCAAGGCAATCTCTTAACCGTCGGCACCGGCGTGCAAATCGCCGTTTTGTTCGCGGCCATGGCCCCGGCGGCGATCTTCGGGCCGCAATTGAAGAAATTGATCGCCGACGTCATCGCCCCGCGGGCGCCGAACGGCGCTCTGCGCCGCGCCGCCAACGCGTTCGCCCATATCGCCACGCCGATCGCCTTATACCTCGTATTGCAGGTGTCCTCCGCAGTGCTTGGCGGTCTTGGGTTGGCGACGGGCTTCGTCGACGCCGGCGTCAGCCTGCTCACCGCATGGATCGTCATCCGGTTGGTCACCCTGGTGATCCGTTCGCCATTCTGGTCGAAAGCCGCATTCTATGTCGTCTGGCCGATTGCGGCGCTCGACGCCTTTGGCCTGCTTGACGACTTGGTCACGCAGCTGGAATCGATCTCGATCCCGCTCGGGGAAAACGACGCCGGACAAGCGATCGAATTCTCAGCCCTCGATCTTATCCGCACCTTGATCACATTCGCCGTCCTTTTCTGGCTGGCGAGCTCGATCAATCGGTTCCTGCAATCTAAATTAACCCAAGTCGACGAACTCACCCCGTCGCTGCGGACCTTGCTCGGCAAGATCCTCGATATCTTGATGCCGGTGGCGGCGTTCTTGTTGGCGCTGCAGATTGTCGGCTTCAATCTGACCACCCTGACGATTTTTGGCGGGGCCATCGGCCTTGGCGTCGGACTCGGCCTGCAGCGCACGGTGTCGAACTTCGTCGCCGGCTTCACCCTGATCGCCGACCGATCGATCAAGCCTGGCGACGTGATCGAAGTCGGCGACACCTTCGGCTGGGTCACGGAGATGAGCGCGCGCTATGTCAGTATACGAACTAGAGACGGCACTGCGCACCTTCTGCCGAACGATAAATTCATCGAGACGGGCGTCGTCAATTGGTCGCACGCAGACAAGATCGTCCGGTTGCACGCCGGCTTTGGCGTATCCTACGCAACCAAGGATCTGCGTGCGGTGCAGGAAATGGCCCAGGCGTCGGCGCGCGCCGTGGATAGGGTCGTCGAAAGCCCGGCGCCGGTGTGCAATTTGGTCGAGTTTGGCGACAATTCAATCGACTTCGATCTTCGGTTTTGGATCAACGACCCGGCCAACGGCGTCACCAATGTCCGGAGCGAGGTTATGTTCGGCCTCTGGGAAGGATTGGCTGAGATGGGCGTCGAAATTCCGTTTCCGCAGCGCGATATCCATATCAAATCGACGGCGGCGCCGGCTGCGAGCGTCATGCCTGACGCGGACGTGAAGCCGCAAAGCTAAATTGTCCATTTGTAACCAGCGTTTGCGCGGGATATGCTCGCGTCAGCTTGGGGCGCGATTGGATGCGACAGCAGGAGTATGGCGACATGATCAAACACCTCTTTTCCTTGAAAACCGCGGTGATCGCGGCGGCGGCGATCGGATTGGCCGCATGCGCGACGGCGACGCCTTACGGCCCGGCGGCGCAAGGCGGCGGCTATGGCTTTTCCGAACAGCGGATCGAACAGAACCGCTATCGCGTGATGTTCCGGGGCAATTCTTCGACCACGCGCGAAACCGTGGAGACGTTTCTACTTTACCGTGCCGCGGAACTGACGCTGATGAACGGCTATGATCATTTCATCGTCGTTGAAAACGACACTGAAGCGAACCGCTCCTATTCGACCTCGAACCCGAACCATCCGGCGTTTTTCGGCCGTTATCGCCATGGCTTCGGGGCCGCCTATTACGGCTTTCCGTATTACGCGTATGGCTGGGGTTGGGGCGCGCCGTATGATTCCTATACCCGGGAAATCGTGCGGTATTCGGCTGTGACCTTCATCACCATGCATAAAGGTCCGAAGCCAACGGAAAATCCGCAGGCGTTTACGGCAGGCGAGGTTGTCGACAATCTGCGTCCGTCGGTGCTTGGCCCAGGGCTCTAGTCACCATCGCGACAGCGCGCGGTTAGCCCGCTTCGCGGGCTGACTCGTGTTCAATGACTTTCTCATTGTGGTCGTAAACCACCACGAAGCCGCGCGGCGTGTGACGGACGACCACGCCGCGCATGCGGCCGACGTGGATGTCCGTGCCGACCAGCGGCTTGCGCGAAGCTTCTAACGCGACCCCGTCTACCGACGTTTCGATGACTTTTACGAACAGCGAGCTGCCGTTCGGAAGGCGGCAAACCATGCGTTGGACGCCGGGCGCGAAGCGCGGGGCGGCGCGCCGTTCCGGGCCTTGGGAGGCCAGTTTCGGATTGACCTTCATCATCAATTTTTCAGTCAATAACGAACGGCGAATGCGGGACAGACGGAACGACAAGGCGAACCCGTCAGGAAACACCCGGGCGACGGTGCCTTCGAACATATCAAGCCCGGTGACATAGACCTGCGCGGCGTCCCCGACGACCACATTGGCGTCGATCTTCATCGCCAAATCGCCAGGCGACATATTGATTAAATTGCCATGGTACTCGTCGATGCCATTAATGATGGCGCGCGCAGGCAGGTCCACCGGGATCCGGCGATAGCGTCGCAATTCGTTTTTTGGTTTGCCGTTTCCAAGCACTTTAGTCATTCCTTGAAAGAGTCTGACAAGACCGTAAGACGACCAATTCAAGCTTTCGCTAAATCAGAACATAAATTTTTAGCGGTGCCCCCTTCAAAGGCCCTTAATTTCCTTGATTAATGGACCATTAGCCATGTTCGGCGAGCGACTCGCCGCGCCGAGCGGTCGCTTGGTCTGAAAAAACATTACCCAGTCGGCGCGGGCTGCCATAAGCTGTAGGCTTGGGGCCGACGATTGAACCATTTGGGGGGGCGAACATGTTCTGGAAAAAACGTGATCAAGACGTGGCGAAAAATTCCGCCGGTAACGCGTCCGACCGCGGCGATGACGCCGCAGCCATCGATCCGCACCGATGGCTGGAGGAGATCGACGGCGAAGACGCGATCGCTTGGGTCGAGTCCCATAACAAGCGGTCGATCGAGACGCTTGAGGCGCACCCGTCATTTGAAAAACTGCATGCCGACGCGTTGAACATTTTGCAATCGGAAGAAAGGATCGCAGCGCCAGCTTTGGTCGGCGACGAGGTTCGCAATTTCTGGCAGGACGAAAACAATGCGCGTGGGCTTTGGCGCCAGGCGTCCTTGGAAAGTTATTTGAACGGCGCGCCTGAATGGGAAACGGTGCTCGACATTGATCAGCTTGCGGCCGACGAGGATGAAAATTGGGTCTTCGCCGGCGCGGTCGGACTCGCGCCTGACCGTACACGAACGATGGTGACGTTATCGCGCGGCGGCGCCGACGCCGCGGTGCGCCGCGAATTCGACGTCGCCGAGAAGGCATTCGTCGACGACGGCTTCAATCTTCCCGAGGCGAAAGGCGGCGTCGCCTGGGGCGATCGCGACACGCTATTCGTCGCGCTCGCCCA
>CAYWWL010000034.1:5023-11012 GCA_964461925.1 uncultured Caulobacterales bacterium
CGGCGATGCGGGATGCGGCCGTAGTCCGTTGACCGAAGACGCGACCACCGCGTCGGGCTATCCCCGCACCGTTCGGCGGTTGACGCGCGGCGGCGCGCTTGCGGACGCGCCAATTGTGTTCGAAGGGGATGCGAGCGACATCGGCGTCTGGCCGGCGACGATCCACAGCGGCGGGCGGTCTCACCTATTTATCACTCGGGCGGTCACGTTTTTTGAGTCTGAGCACTATTATCTGGAAACGGACGAGCATCTCCGCCGCTTGCCGTTCCCGACAAAGTCGGACGTCGAGGGTCTTATCGACGGGTCTGTCATCGTCAGCTTGCAAGAGGACTGGCGCTATTTGGACGAAACGTTCCAGCAAGGCGACTTGCTTGCGTTCGATCTTTCGAATGACGCGGCGAGCTTGATTTTCCGCCCCAGCCGGTCCCAAGCCGTCGGCGGCGTGATGGCGAGCGAAGAAATGCTGATCGTGCAGGTGCTCGACGATATTATCGGAAAAGTGCTGATATTCCGGCGCGATGGCGGCGAATGGGGACGCGCCAGCCTGACATTGCCGGGGGACGGCGTCGTCTCGCTCGGCGGCGTCAACGCCATGGGCGAAGACTTCTTCGTCTATTTCGACTCGCCGACGACGCCATCGACGCTGTATTACGTCAGCGAAGACGGCGTCGGCCAATTGGTCAAGCGCACGGCGGATTTCTTCGACGCCTCTGACGTCGCCTATGAGCAGCGTTGGGCGAAATCGTCGGACGGCGAAAAAATTCCGTATTTCGTCATTGGGCGGAAAAAAGTGCTGAAAAAGGGCAAGGCGCCGGTCATTCAATACGGCTATGGCGGGTTTGAAGTGCCCTCGACTGCGAATTATTCCGGCGTGATCGGCAAGCTTTGGCTGGAGCGCGGCGGCGTCTTCGTCATCGCCAATATTCGCGGCGGCGGCGAGTATGGCCCGCGCTGGCACCAGGCGGCGTTAAAGGAGAACCGTCAAAAAGGGTTCGATGATTTCTTCGCGGTGTCGAAAGAGCTTATCAAGAGCGGCTTAACCACCCCTGGCCAGCTCGGCGCCTATGGCGGGTCGAACGGCGGATTATTGATGGGCGTCGCTCTAACCCAGCGACCTGATCTCTACGCCGGCCTTGCGATCGGCGTGCCGCTGCTGGATATGCTGCGCTACCATGAGCTGCTGGCGGGAGCGAGTTGGGTCGAAGAATATGGCGATCCTGAAAAGCCGAAAGAACGCGCCGTCTTGGAGGCGTATTCTCCGTATCAAAATCTTTCCAAGAAGAAAAAATATCCGACGCCGTTCTTCTTCACGTCGACGAAGGATGACCGAGTGCACCCTGGTCATGCGCGCAAGATGGCTGCGCGAATGGACGAGTACGGCTTGGACTTTCTTTATTATGAGAATATTGAGGGCGGGCACGGCGCGGCGGCTAACTTAAAGCAGGCCGCTTACCGTTCTGCATTGCAATACGCTTATTTTTCCGAGCGCCTGAACCTCAAGGATTGATCGCGCGGTTGCGCTAGTGGAGTCGACAATGGATTTTCTAAAGACTGTTTTCGCCGCCGGCGCGTTGGCCGCTGGTTCTCTCGCTTACGCCGAAGAAGCGGATCCGTTCCTGTGGTTGGAGGAGGTTGAGGGCGAGGACGCGATCGCCTGGGTCAAAGAACAAAACGCCTCCACGCTGACGCCGCTCACAGAGCATCCTTTGTTCGACGCTATGTATGCGGAAGCAAAGACGATCTTGACCTCGGACGCGCGCATTCCATACGGACAGATTCACGCTGGAAAGGTCTACAACTTCTGGCAAGACGACGTGAATAAGCGTGGGCTGTGGCGCCGCGCGACGATCAAGAGCTTTAAGTCGGGCGCGCCTGAATGGGACGTCGTCATTGACTATGACGCGTTGGCGAAAAAAGAAGACCGCAATTGGATTCGCGGCAGCGTCGTCTGCCTCAATCCTGATTACGTTCACTGCATGGTGGAGTTGTCCGACGGCGGCAAGGACGCTGGAATCTGGCGCGAGTTCAACACCAAAACGAAATCCTTCGTCGACGGCGGCTTCTTCGTACCTGAAGCCAAGTCGAGCGTTGAGTGGCTCGACGAGAACACGCTGCTGGTGGGAACCGATCGCGGCGAGGGAACGCTGACCACGAGCGGGTACGCCCGCACCATCGTAAAATGGTCTCGCGGCGCGGCTTTAGCGGATGCGCCCATGATCTTGGAGGGCGAGTCCGGCGACGTCTCCATCGTCGCGAGCGTCGAGCCTGAGAAAGATAAGGCCCACGTTTTTGGCATCCGTCTGCCGTCTTTCTTCGAGCGCATTTACTATTATCAGCAAGCCGACGGCTCTTTCTCGGAATTGCCGTTTCCGCGCAATGCTGACTTTTCCGGCGTGCTCGACGGCCAGGCGATCGTGTTCCTGCGCGAGGCGTGGGACGCGGGCGAAGCGCAATATCCGCTCGGGTCGATCATCGCGTATCACTTAGGCACGGGCGCGACCGAGCTGGTGATGGCGTCGGAGTCCAATCAGTCGATTGAAGACGTCAATGTCGGCAAGTCCAATTTGATCGTCGAATATCTTGAAGACGTCGCGGGCAAGGCCGCTCGGCTGAAGCGCGGGCGCGACGGGACGTGGCGGCGTAGCGAGATCGCGCTGCCCGACGCCGGCGTAGTGTCGGCGGTGTCCACGGGCGGCGGCGTCGACGACGCCATGTTCTCGTTTGAAAGCTTGACGACGCCGGACTCGCTCTACTTCGTCAGCGCTAGGGACAAGGTTTCAAAGATCGCATCGTTGCCGGAGTTTTATGACGCCAGCGACGTCGAAGTGCGGCAGGACTTCGCGACGTCCGCCGACGGGACCAAAGTGCCTTATTTCATCATGGGTAAGAAATCGGTTCTCGAAGCCGGCGACGCTCCGACGGTGCAATATGGCTATGGCGGTTTCCTCTCGGCGATCCTGCCGAATTATTATCAGGACCCGTCACGTCCTCAGCATGGCGCGCTTGCTGGCGCGATGTGGGTGTCGCGCGGCGGGGTGCTGGTTTTATCGAACATTCGCGGCGGTTCGGAATATGGGCCGCAATGGCACCAAGCGGCGTTGAAGGAGAATCGACAACGGTCGTTCGACGACTTTATCGCGATTTCCGAGCGCCTCATTGAAACCGGCGTCACCAGCCCGGAAAAACTTGGCATCGTGGGACGCTCGAATGGCGGCTTGTTGATGGGCGCGATGTTGACCCAACGACCCGATCTCTATGCTGCGATCGACATCGGCGTGCCGCTTTTTGACATGAAGCGCTACAACAAATTGCTCGCCGGCGCGTCGTGGATGGGCGAGTACGGCAACCCCGATAAACCTGAGGAATGGGCGTATATCTCGCAATATTCGCCGTATCAGCTGCTCAAGGCGGACGCCGGGTACCCGAAGGTCCTGTTCTACACTTCGACCAAGGACGATAGGGTGCATCCCGGCCATGCGCGCAAAGCCGCGGCGAAGCTGAAACAACTCGGTTATGACTATTTTTATTACGAGAATATCGAAGGCGGCCATGGCGGCACCGCCAATCAGGACCAACTCGCGTACCGCACGGCGCTTGAATATGTCTATTTCGCTCACCAATTGATGAAGGAGCGCGAGGGAGACGAGTAATGCAGGCTGAATTGTTGAAAAACGCCTGGCGCAATGTCGACGTTAAGTTGTCGATCGACGGCGATTTGCACGTATTACGGTGGCGTCGCGGTTGGTTCTTCGATCGCGTGCTGTTCGACGATCGCGTCGTCGCCACCAGTTCGGGGCTATTTGGGCGCGAGACGCTTTACGGCCTCGATATGCGCACGGAAGACGATACTCCTCTTAGGATGCTGTTCACGATCGACGCGCGCGAGTCGGAATGGGATATGAGCGGCGAGGGCAAACCTCGCGGCGTCCGGCTTGAGACCGCCGATACGGTGCTGCTGGCCCATGGATCGCTTGGCCCGGACCGCGCTGAACCCTTCCGCCAAATCTATGATCGGGCGATCAAAGCGCTCGGTTTGGCCTAAAATTAGCTCGAGCCCGCGGTATTTGACAGCCGGCGACCCCTTTACCCTGACGGCATGACAGGCCAATCTCCCGCCTAAAACGCAGTTTGCACAAGACGGGGCGACTTATGGGTTGGTGGTTCGGCATTAAATTATGGAAGCGGGTTCTGCTTGGCCTCGCCCTTGGCGTGGCTTTCGGCCTGTTGGTGTCGCAGAACATGGCGGCGGACGCCGCCGAGTCCTTGTTGGCGGATGTTAGGATCGTTGGCGACATTTTCATCGCGCTGATCCGCCTGGTCATCATTCCGCTTATCTTCTTCACGCTCGTGGCCGGGGTTCTGGCGCTTGGCGATCCGGCCAAGCTCGGCACCATCGGGCTGAAGACGATTTTCCTCTATCTGATCACAACCTTCTTCGCGAATATCATTGGTCTGACCATGGGGACCATCTTCCAACCTGGAAATGGCGTCGATCTCGGTGGAGCGGAGCCTCGCCAAGTGGCCGTGGCGTCTGGCGGCGTGCTTGAACGAATCGTCGGCATGTTGTCGAAAAACCCGTTTGAGAAATTTCTTGCATTCGATCCAATGATCCTGGTTCTATCCGCTCTTCTTGCGGCGACGGCGGCGTTTATAGCGTTGCGTGGCAACGGCAATGGCGACGGCGAGACCGCCAGCGCCGGCAATGGCGGGCTTGGCGTCTTGTTCGTCGCTCTGTTCGCCCTCGGCGTGACGATGTCGTCTGGCGACATTCTCGTGGTGATCTTCGTTTCCTTGGTCTTCGGCGTCGTCGTCTTGTTCGCGCGCAGCGCGGGCGCAGGCATCGTCAGCTTCTTCAATTACGCCTCTGAACAAGTCTTGAAAGTCACGAATGTGGTCATGGAGTTGGCGCCGTTTGGCGTTTTCGGGCTGATCGCCTATGTCGCCGGCACCAAAGGCGTCGAGACGTTCACGGCGATCTTCTGGCTCGTGATCGCCGTCTATCTTGGCTGCTTTATTCATATGGCGGTGGTTTATGGCGGGATCATCAAATTCGGCTTGCGCTTGCCATTCATCAATTTCTTCCGCGGCATTCTTGATGCGCAGATGGTCGCCTATTCGACGTCGTCGAGTTCCGCGACATTGCCGGTCACCATCTCCAACGTGACAAAGAACCTCGGCGTGAAAAAATCCGTCGCCGGTTCGGTGCTGCCCCTAGGGGCGACGATCAATATGGACGGCACGGCGCTTTATCTCGGCATCGTCGCCCTCTTCACGGCTCAGGTTTTCGGCTATGTGATCGAGCCATACCATTATGGCATGATCGCCGTGACCGCGGCCTTGGTCTCGATTGGCGCCGCGGGCATCCCCTCCGCGTCCTTGTTCCTATTGGCCACAGTGCTGCAAGTGTTCGACGTCTCCGCCGAACATACGGCCCTGGTTGTCGGCTTTATTTTCCCATTTGACCGACTGCTCGACATGATGCGGACTGTGGTCAACGTCACTGGCGACGCCACTGTGGCGACCGTCGTCGGCAAGTGGGAGAAAGAGCTCGACGAGGACGTCTTCCGCGCCAAAAACGTGCAATAGGAGGATCCTGCTGATCCTATCCCGCCGCGGCCGCGTACAGGGTGCATGTCGATTATTCGATTATCCCTCGGACTTGGCGGGATCGCCCTTGGGGCGGCTATTTTCTGGGCGCTTGGCGCCGATAGCCGCGGCCTCGGCGTCGTCTTGTCGGCGATGGTGGCTGAACCTTGGACATTGGTTACCCTGATTGACCTCTATCTTGGCTTCTTCCTTATCGCCGTCGTTATTTTCGCAGTCGAAACAAGCGCTGTGGCGCGTTTGTTTTGGGCGATCCCGGTTTTTTTCCTTGGCAATATCTGGTCGGCCGCTTGGCTGATTGTCCGCTTGCCGGTCTTGGTTCGCCGGATGCGCGCATAGCGGCCTTTATGGCGCGCTATTGACGGTTTTCTCCGCAAAGGCTACA
>CAYWWL010000035.1:0-11010 GCA_964461925.1 uncultured Caulobacterales bacterium
TTGTTTTGGATTGCGCCGGCGGCGCTGAGCCCCGTCATCGCGACGGGTTTGAACCCCGGTTGCGCGGCCGCCGCAACGAGTTGATCAAAGTCCAGGCCCGCATCGGCGAATAGCCGCCGCGCGACCTCTTCCTGGATCCACCCCTCGATGGCGGCCCGGTCGGCCCCGCCATTAGCGCGCTTCAGATCGAGTTGCGGACCGGTCCAGCCCCCTTCCACGACGCCCCAACCATATGACGCCGGCGCCGTTTGGTGGATGACGATCGCGGCCGCCGCGCCTTGCCGCGCGGCCTCTTCATATTTGTAGGTCCAACGCCCGTAATAGGTCATTGCCCGGCCTTTGAAGAGCGCGGCGTCTTGCGTCGCATAGCCTGGATCATTGACAAGCATGACGACGGTCTTGCCCTCGACGTCGAGCCCCTCGTAATCGTTCCAGCCGTATTCTGGAGCGACGACGCCATAGCCGACGAACACAAGGTCACTGTCTTCGATGGCCACGTTTTCGACGACGCGTTTCGTCCAGTAAACGATCTCATCGCCGTAGCTGAGTTCCGCTCCATTGACGGAGAAGGATGATTGCGCCGGATCGGCGGTCAATTCGATCAAGGGTACGATTTGCTCATAGCTGTCGCCATTCGCCGGCTCGAGACCGATCTTCTGCATCTCGCCGATGAGATAGGCGCGGGTTTTCTTGCCGCCCTCAGTGGCGGGCGCCCGGCCGCCAAAGTCGTCAGACGCCAAAGTCGCGATCCGCTCGCGCAGTCCGGCTTCGTCAATGGACGCGGACGGAAACGCGCTGGCCACGGAGGCCGCATCCGTCGTCGGCTCTGCTGTCGCTGCGGCGGCGTCCTGGGTTTCGCCCGCTGGCTGCTGTCCGCACCCCACAACCACTCCTAGCGAAAGGAATAGCGTCACAATTTTTTTGACATTATTCATGGGTACCCCTGCGTTTAATCGATGTAAGGCGCAGGTTATGGCGTGGATTGAACCGCTTCGTCCAGGGGCAATCCAGGTGGCTCAGCCGGACCAGGCCCATTCTTGCCGCTCCGGCCGCGGGATACGCGCGCCGCCCGGGCGCGCTATGGCGACAGAATGGCGTTATTTGGCGCCGCAGCATCAACGCCCTTGATCAGCTCCCCACTGCGCCGCCGTCATTGCGCCGGATGGCGATGACGCTCGGGCGCGGCGGAACGCCGTCTTCGAAATCAGGCCACCGCGTGGAAGGATTTTCAAAGCTCGCGCCGCGGCCGTCGCCAGGGTGTTGAACGGCGAGGAAGACCGTCTTGCCGTCAGGCGTGAACCGCGGACCGCAGACCTCAGCGCCATTCGGAGCGCGGAAAAATGCGCGACCGGTCCCGCGTTCGGCGCCGTGGGTCGCCACCGCCCACAGTCCGTCATTTGCGCCAGTGTACGGATTGCCGTCCGTCGAGACCCATAGCCGACCTTGAGGATCAATGGCGGCGTTGTCAGGCGCGCCGAACCAACCGTTTTCACTCGTCGCTGGATTCCAGGTGGCGCCAATTTTGGGATCCGCCGGGTCGCCGCATTGCACGAGAATTTCCCAACGTGAGCGCGTCGCCGTGTAGTCGCCGTCTGGCTCCACAATCTCGATAATATGGCCGAATGCGTTCGGCCCGCGCGGGTTCGCCGCGTCAACTTGCTCGGCCGCGCGCGAAGTGTTGTTGGTCAACATCACATAGACCCGCCCTGTCGCCGGATCCGGCTCGACGTCTTCCGGACGGTCCATAGGCGTCGCGCCTAACAGGTCAGCTGCGCGCCGGGCCTCAATCATAACGTCAGCTTGCGACGAGAAGCCGTTCGCTTCGGTCAAAGGCCCATCGCCATGCGACAATGGCAACCACTCAAGCCCCCCGTCGGCGTAGAAACGACCGACATAAAGGGTTCCATCGTCGAGCAAGTCCGCATTGGCGGCACGATTTTCCGCGTTATACGCTCGCGTCGTGACGAACTTATAGACGTAGTCGAACCGCTGATCGTCGCCCATATAGAAGACGACGCGGCCATCGGGAGCGACGACGCTTTCTGCGCCTTCATGCTTGAAGCGCCCCATGGCGGTGCGTTTCTTCGGCGTCGAATTGGGGTCGAGCATGTCGACTTCCACCATCCAACCAAAACGGTTCGGCTCATTCGGCGATTTCGACACGTCAAATCGGTCGAAATGTCGTCCCCATTTATACCACCCTCCAGGAACCCCGTAGCGCGCGTGGTTCTTCGCTTCGGGGCTGTCCGGCGCTAGCTCGCCCATAAAGCAGCCATTAAAGTTCTCTTCGGCCATTAGATAGGTGCCCCAAGGGGTCACGCCGCCGGCGCAGTTGTTCAGCGTGCCCTTGACCGTGCGACCTGTGGGATCCTCAGGCGTCTTCAACCGATCGTCGCCGGCCGCCGGTCCCGAGATCGTCATCGGCGTCGAGCCGCCGGTCACCCTACGATTATAAGGCGAACCGAGCACAGGCCGCCAAGCGCCGTCATCGTCCTGCATGATCTCGAAGATGGTGCCGCCATGAGCCGCGAGCTCAATCTCGGTCTCTTTTTTCGACGGCTGGCGGCCTTCCGTCAGTCCCGGGAACATCAATTGCGTCGAGGTGTACTCATGATTGACGCACAACAAGCCGCGAGCGGCGCCCGACGCGTCGTCCGGCAGCGGGTAAAAGCCGACAAAGTCATTGTTGTAGCCAAATTGGCGCTCTTGCGCGGCGGCGGACTGGGCGGCGGGATCGAAGGTCGGAGCGTCGGGGAACACGGCGTCGCCCCAGCGAATGACCAGGTCGGCCGTGTATCCGTCAGGCACATGAATATTGCCGTCCGCGCCGCGGGCGATCTCGTCGAAGCCGAAAGCGGATGGCGCCAAGGACGCGGCGTCGCCAGCGGCGCTTTGCGTGGTCGATGCGCAGCCTTGTCCCGCGATCGCCGTCGCGCCAACGCCAACGAGAAACCCTCGGCGAGACAAACGTGTCCCAATTAGTTGTAGGATCGTTTCCGCACCGTCTGCGATCCGCGGGTTTGACGGTCGGTTTTCGCTCTCATCCATGTCGGGCTTCCTCGGAATTATTGTGGCCGGTTCACCTTACTGCTGATACAGGCTATAGCGGCATTGTGATACCATCACGACACCTTGCATGGTATTCGCCCCGCAGCAATCCGGTTGAGTTTAAGGTCCACGCCGTGACCATAGAAGACGCGACGCGTCATTGCGTCGACATTCGAAACCTCGAATTCTCCTGGACGAACAGCCAGCCTGTCTTGTCTATCGCGCGCTTTCAGATCAACCCAGGCGAGCGATTGTTTCTGAATGGCCCCAGCGGCAGCGGTAAATCGACACTGCTTGGCGTGATCGCCGGCGTGTTCGCGCCAACGAGCGGCGAGGCTCATATATTGGACGCCCCCTTCCACAGCGTTTCCGCTGCCGCTCGCGACCGAATCCGCGCCGACGCAATGGGCGTCATATTCCAACAATTCAACTTGGTGCCATACCTCTCGCTGGTTGAAAACGTTCTCCTGCCGTGCCGGTTTTCCCCGGCTCGTGCGGCTCGCGTTGGACAATCGGAGGCCGAGCGCGTCGGCAAAGCGCACGAATTGTTGCGACGCCTTGGGCTTGGCCCCGAAGCGGACTCCCAACGAACCGCCGCTGAGCTCTCAGTTGGCCAGCAGCAACGTGTCGCCGCGGCCCGCGCGCTGATCGGCGCGCCGTCGCTCATCATCGCCGACGAACCGACGTCCGCGCTCGACGCCGAGACCCGAGATGGGTTCATTGCCACGCTTTTGGCCGAAGCGGGCGACGCCGCTGTCTTGTTCGTCAGCCATGACGCATCGCTTGCGCCCCATTTCCACCGCATCATATCGCTCGACGCAGTGAATACCTTGAGCGGTCAAGACACGCCGCCCGCGCCCGCCAGCGCGGCGACGACAGCAGGGGCGCCATGAACCTGCTAATTCTCGCATGGAAAAGCGCCAAGGCGCGCGCGGTGACGACGGCGTTGACGATTATGACGATCGCGATCTCGACGGCGCTCTTGCTTGGCGTTGAAAAGATCAGAACCGGCGCCCGAGCGAGCTTCGAACAGACCATTTCCGGGACTGACCTAATCGTCGGCGCTCGGTCCGGCGGGGTCAATCTTCTGCTCTATTCGGTGTTCCGCTTGGGCGAACCGACGGCGAATCTATCCTGGGAGACGTATCAGGGATTTTCGCAAAGACCAGACGTCGCTTGGGCCGTCCCAATTTCACTTGGCGACTCGCATGACGGATTCCGCGTACTTGGGACGACAACGGATTATTTCGAATATTATCGCTATGGCGACAAACGACAATTGTCATTCTCGGCGGGCGCGCCTTTTTCAGGCGTTTTCGACGCCGTGCTGGGCGCTGAGGTCGCTCGCGACTTAGGCTATGCGCTCGGCGATGAATTCGATATCGCGCATGGGATCAAAAGCGCGGGCTTCGCCGAGCATAAGGATCGTCCGTTTAAGGTCGTAGGCGTGCTAAAAGCGACGGGCACCCCAGTCGATCGAACGATCCATGTCAGCCTAGAAGGCGTCGAAGCCGTGCATCTGGGATGGAACAATGGCGCGCCGTCAATCGGCCGTCGTCCTCAACCGGAGATCGACGCTAGCGCGCTTCAACCTGAAGCGATCACCGCCTTTCTTGTTGGCTTGAAGAGCAAGAGCGCAGTTCTCCGTTTTCAGCGAGACGCCAACACCTATCGCGGCGAAGCTTTGACGGCGGTCATCCCGGGCGTCGCATTGTCGCAATTGTGGCGCGTCGTCGGCGCGGCGGAGCAAGCGCTGCGCTGGGTCGCTATCCTGGTCGTCGCCGCGGGCCTTTCCGGATTGCTGACGACGCTCCTAACAAGCCTTAATGAGCGTCGGCGGGAAATCGCGGTGCTGCGGTCGGTCGGCGCGAGAAACACGGACGTGTTCTTTTTGCTGGTCTTTGAATCGACCCTCGTCGCCGCCGTCGGCGCGTTTATCGGCGCGCTCTTTATTTGCGCCGTTCTGCTCGTATTCGCCAGACCAATAGAAGCGCTTGCAGGATTTCCGCTTGGCGGCTTCTCCCTCACCGCTTACGATTTGGCGATCACGGTCGGCGTTGTGACGATTGGCTTTGCGCTCGGTTTCGTGCCGGGTTGGCTCGCCTATCGTCAGTCGTTGAGCGACGGCCTGACTGTTCGGATTTGAGGTAACGTATGAGACATCTTCTGATTTCGCTGTTGTTATTTTTCTCCCTTCCAGCGGTCGCGAACGACCCCCAGACCTTGTATTGGGAAGAGCTGTTGCCCGAAGGCGAACTTGAACGGCTCGACGAACTTTATGCGGCCCAACAGACGATGCCTGGCCATATGCCTGGCGGCGAAATGATGGGCGGCGTGATGGGCGGCGTGATGGGCGCGCAGATCGGCACTTTTAACGTGGTCGACGAACTCGATGGAAAACTCGTCCGCATCCCTGGATTCGTATTGCCTTTTGAATATGGCAAATCCGGCAAGATCTCTGAATTTCTTCTCGTGCCGTATTTCGGCGCGTGCATTCATACCCCGCCGCCGCCGCCAAATCAGATGGTGTACGTGAAGGCTGACAAACCCGCCGACCTCGGCCAGCAATGGAATGCGATTTGGGCTGTCGGCATCCTTCGAACGCAGAAGCATCTGAACGACCTCGGCGATACTGCCTATACGCTGGAGTTCATTAGCTGGGAGACCTATGATGGTTAAATCTGCGCCGTTGGCGGCTGCGCTTGCGCTCATCGCTGCTAACGCATTGGCGCTGGGGCCCCATGACGATCATGCTTCTCACCAACATAGCGCCCATGTGCATGGCAGCTGGGAGCTCTTCGCCGCGCTAGACGGCGCGCAATTGACGATTTCGATAAAGGGTCCGGCGATCGACGCTCTCGGGTTTGAAACAGCGCCTTCAACCAACGAGGAACGCGCGGCGGCAGCCGCATTGCAAACGCAATTGGCGCATCCGGAGACCCTGCTTACCCTCGACGCCCGGGCGAACTGCGCCCTCGCAGAGCCCACCGCGGTGTCGATGCCGGGCGGCGTTGCCCACGAACTAGAAGATCGCGGCGCGCAGTCTGACCAAGGCGACGACCACCACGACCACCATCATGATCACCATGATCACGACCGCGATGACGACCACGGCGACGAAAGTCATCATTCAGCCCATACGGACGATATCGAAGTCGCTTATGTCTTTGAGTGCGGCGCTCCCAACCGACTGCGGAGCATTGCGATCAAAGGCTTCGAAACGTTCCCTAGCATTGAAGCGATTGACGCCGTGTTCTTGAGCGACGCGGCCACCGTATCCCAGCGGCTCACGAAAAAGTCGACGACGCTCAAGATCGACTAAGCGCGATCGGCCGGAATGCCTTATGCATCCCGGCCTTCGATCGCAATTATGCACGGTTATCGAGCTGCGGCCGCACCGCGACCCGGCCGCCTTTGGTGATGCGGTAAGGCGCGCCGGCGCATGACTTGATGAGTCGACGGCGTCGCAACCGTTGGAATACCGCCAAGGTGCAATCGGCGAGCGTCCACCCTTCCCTTGAGATGCAATTGACTGCGATGATCTTCCCACGGTCGTCTTTCTCCGCGAGGATGACGCCGCCACGCGCCAAAACGTGCAGCGTGCGCTGCTCAGGCTTTGAAATGTTCATGATGATGTCTGTTGCTAAAGCGACAAGCGTGCGCGTTCGCGGATGGCGTCGCGCGGGGTGAGGTCGTTAGCGAGCTACATTCTCAGACATAAATTCTCCGGGTGTCGGCGTATCCTAGGAAGCGCATAAGCGCAAGCAATGAGTCGCCGTCTGCCTCGGTTTCAGCCCCAGTCACACAACGGAAAATGACGGCTGTGGCTTGGCCACATTATTTTGCGACAAATTCTCATTTTCATTGTTTTTGCGATTGACTATCAATTACGATTGATGGAGACATGCGCTCAACGTCAATTGAGTGAGCCTTTCTTGTGAGACAGCATCCTTTAGCCCCCGTCCTGGCTGCGGCCGTCGCCTTCAACCTCGCTGCCGGCGCAGCGATCGCAGCCGTCATCGACGACCACATCATCGTCGAAGGCAAGTATCTCTATTCCGATCAGGTCAATGCGCTGAAAACGCCGACGCCAATCATCGACGTCCCACAGAGCGTCTCGATTTTGACGATCCAAGAAATCAACGAACGTGGCTTCACCAGCATCGGCGACATCATCACCTACACGCCGGGCGTGAACAGCTCCCAAGGCGAAGGCCACCGGGACGCCATCGTTTTCCGCGGCGTGCGGTCTACCGCCGACTTCTTCATCGATGGCGTTCGCGACGACGTCCAATATTACCGCCCGCTCTACAATCTCGAACAAGTCGAAATCCTGCGCGGCCCCAACGCGCTGCTCTTTGGCCGCGGCGGCACTGGCGGCATCCTCAACCGCGTCACCAAGAAAGCCGAGATCGGCGAAACCTTCTCGGGCTTTTTGGCCGGCGTCGACACGTTCGGCGAGTTCGGCGTCCAGATCGACGGCAATTTCGCCGTCAACGACACCACCGCCTTCCGCATCAACGCTATGTATGAAGGCCTTAGCAATCATCGCGATTTCTATGACGGCGACCGGATCGGCTTCAATCCAACGCTGAAATTCGCGCCGAGCGCGGACACGACGATCGACCTATCCTACGAATTTATCGATCACGAGCGCTTCATCGATCGCGGGATTCCAACGGGCGCTGACGGCCGACCAGTGGAGGCGTTCAAGGACATCGTATTCGGCGACGAAGAACTGAATACGACGCAGTTGGAGGCGCACCTGTTCCGCGCGCTCGTACAACATCAGTTCACAGATAGTTTCAAAGGACGGTTTAGCGCGTTCTACGGCGATTACGACAAGCTCTATCAAAACCTCTACGCGTCCAGCTACGACCAGACGGCCGCGCCTGACATTGTCGGCCTCGACGGCTATCTAGTCACGACCCAGCGCCAAAACCTCATTCTCTCGGCTGATCTGATCGGCGAATTCGCCACCGGCAAATTCAATCATACCATCGTCACCGGCGCGGAATATATCGATACGGCCAACGACAATGATCGTTTCAACACGTTTTGGGACCAATCCGCGGACGACGTGGAGTTCTTCTCAATCGCCCGCCCGCTTAACGTAAACGGCGGCGTCGGCGTCAATGCCGGCGGCTTGACCACCACGAACGATTTTAGCGTCGATCTGAACGACGACACGGAAGCCGACGTGGAGGTGTTTTCCTTCTATATCCAAGACGAAATTCAGATAAACGAGTACGTCAATATCGTGCTTGGCGCGCGCTACGACAGCTTCGACATCGAGGTGTTCAACGTTCCGGCCGACGAGACTCGGTCGCGCAGCGACGATCGGATCTCCCCGCGCTTTGGACTGATCCTAAAACCCCAGGATCATATCTCCATCTATGGCAGTTACAGCGAGTCCTTCTTGCCTCGGTCGGGCGAGCAATTCGCCAACATCAATGGCGACAATGATCAGCTTGACCCAGATGAATTTAGGAACCTGGAAGCCGGCGTGAAATGGGACATCGCCCACGGCCTGAGCCTCACCACCGCGGTCTTCGAAATTCAACAACGCTCGCCTCAGGTCGCAGACGGAGACCCGGAAACCCTCGACGTGGTCGAATCGGAAATCCGCGGTTTCGAAGCGCAATTGCAAGGCCACATCACCCATGATTGGAGCATAACAGCCGGCTATAGCTATCTCGACGGCGAAATAGTCGATCGATCCGGCCCGACCGGACGCACGCCGCGGGAGTTGCCGAAGCACATGTTCTCAGTGTGGTCCGCATACCAATTAACCCAAAAACTCGGCCTCGGCGTCGGCGTCACGCACCAGGGCGAAAGCTTCATCAACAATGGCAATACGGCGGTGCTGCCGAGCTTCACCCGCCTAGACGCCGCGGCGTTCTACGACCTTTCGGACAAACTTCGTATCCAAGTGAATGTCGAGAACCTAACGGACGAGCTTTATTTCCCGTCTGCTCATAGCACCCACCAGGCCACCGTCGGCGCGCCGCTCAATGCGCGCTTCACGATCCTCGGTCACTTCTAAAAGCGAGTCATCCTCGCCCGATCGCAGAACGCCTTGCATGCGCGCCCGAGTTTGCGCGCTAACGGCTAATCCTGGGCGTCTCGGCTGAACGGCGCAGTCAGGCTCCATCTGAGAGTCGACGGTCGTTCGTCTTGCTGATCAGGGAGGCCAATCGTCATCGCGTCGTGGCCGGCGTCGGGCTGCGCGCGGTAGGTGCCGAACAAGCGGTCCCAGATCGATAGGCAAAAGCCGAAATTCGCGTTCATCTCCCCCCTCTTGATGGAGTGGTGCACGCGATGCATGTCAGGGGTGACCACAAGCCGCCGCAGCAATCGATCCACCGACGACGGCAGGCGCCAATTCGCGTGATTGAACATCGCCGAAGCGTTAAGGGCAACTTCAAACACGACCACGATCGCCGGCGGCGCGCCAAGGGCGATGACGATCCCGATTTTGTAGAACATGGACGCCACGATCTCCAACGGATGGAACCGCGCGCCGGTCGTCACGTCTATGTCTCGGTCCGCGTGATGGATCCGATGGAAGCGCCAGAAAAGCGGCACCCTATGGGTCAAGACGTGTTGCAAATAAACGGCGGCGTCGAGGGCCACGAAGGCGATCGCCGCCGCGACGAGCCCAGGAAGCGCCATAGCGTTGAGAAGCCCCCACCCATTCGCTGCGGCCAGTCCCGCAGCGCCGACCGCCAGGATAGGGGTCAAAAACCGCACAGCGACGCTATCGATCGCCACCAAGGCCAAATTCACAGGCCAGCGCTTGGCGCGAGGCGCGACGCGGTCTTTGCGCGGCGCCATCGCCTCGGCGACGGCGAACAAGCTGAATGCGCCGAGAAAGGCGACCAATCGAACGCTGCTTTCGTTTTCGAGCAAAAACACAAGAAACCTCGCATCCGAACCAGAGGGACCTGGCTGGATGCGAGATCATACCGTCGCCTGTACGCACGCGCGAGGGGTTACTGACGCGAATCTGGCGATGGTTCGGAGGCCCCCTTCACTCCCTCATGAGCGCCGTCGCGTCGCCGCGAACCAAAAGCCGGCGATCGCCGTCAACATCAGCGGCAGCGCCGCCGGACCCGGCACTTCGCTGATGCGAATGTCATAATAGGCCGGTCCGTCAGGGAACCTTGCGGCGCTGTCAATCACCAATAGGTACCAATCGCTTGGTTGGAACGCTTGCGAAAATACAAGATCCGTTCCCAGATTATCGTTTTCCCCATGGATATTCGATTCGACCTCGCGCGCGCCCGCGCCCCCTAACCACCGAATGTGAAATCTTGCCGCGTCGCCCGTATCGTTAAGCGCATGGAAGCCGCCTGGCGTCACGGACCCGTCGGTCGCCCGGATGCGCCCAAAGATGAAACTGATGGCGAATGATTTCGTCGCTCGAAACACATATTGGCCGGGTTCAAGACCGCCAGCGACATTAATGGCGCCGTGGATATCGAACGCCGACGCCTCGCCCGGCCCGTCTCCGAGCACCCCAAGCTGAACCAGCGCGCTGTTCAGAGGACCGCCATTGTTGACTCGCTCGCTGCCGAAAACCAGCGGTCGATCGAAATCCGTTACGCTAACCACCGCGGCGTGCGCGCCTTGCGCCGCCATAAATAACCAAATTACCGCCCCCCAGATAGTGAATTTTTGCATGATCTACTCCAGCAAATACTGTTGTTGTACTTCATCAACTCAAGTATTTAACCATATGGAATAAACCCGCCCCAAGGGTGAATTGCGTTGAAGCGCCCGCATAAGTTGATTATGCGCTCCGCCCGTGACCACAAAGCGACGGAATTTTCCACGGCGTCAGAAACGTTGGACGATGTCAAATTTGCAGGTCAAGTCACCCACGCGCCGGGCACGGTCGAAAATATAACGTATAGGGATTACTTAACGAACGCCCGGCAGGCCGTCGATGACTTGACC
>CAYWWL010000036.1:0-11003 GCA_964461925.1 uncultured Caulobacterales bacterium
CATCGTGCATCATCTCGCGGAGCCGAATAATTACCGCCCCCCGGCGGGCATGAGCGAAGACGCGTTTTGCGATGCGCTGCTGGCGGAATTCGACGCCAAGGTCGAAGCGCTTGGACCGGACAATGTCGCCGCCTTTCTGGCCGAACCGATTCAAGGATCCGGCGGCGTCATCGTCCCGCCGCGCGGCTACTTAACGCGCATTCGCGAACGTTGCAGCGCCCTCGACATTCTCTTTATCGTCGACGAAGTCGTCACCGCCTTCGGGCGGTTAGGCCATATGTTCGCCTCGGTGGCGGAGTTTGGCGTGCAGCCGGACATGATCGTCTCCGCCAAGGGCATCACCTCCGGGTACATCCCTCTCGGCGCCACAATTTTCAGCGACGAGATCTTCGACGTGATCAATGCGCCCGACCCCGCCGCCTGTTTCGAACACGGCTTTACTTATTCCGGTCATCCCGTCGCCTGCGCCGTGGCGTTGAAGAATATCGAGATCATCGAGCGGGAGAACATTTGCGCCCATGTGCGCGACGTCGGCGCGCATCTCGAAGAAAAATTGAGATCGCTGTCCGATCTTCCCCTCGTCGGCGACGTGCGCGGCCGACGGTTCATGATGTGCCTTGAATATGTCGCCGATAAATCGACCAAGGAGCTGTTGCCGGAGGCGTTGAAGGTCGGCGACGCCATCGCCGACGAATGCGGGCGGCGCGGACTGATGGTGCGGCCGATGGATCATCTTAACGTGATTTCGCCGCCGCTCATCATGACGCGGGCGGAGATAGATCGGATGACGGACATCTTGCGCGATAGCGTCCTAGCCTTCGCGACGAAACATAAACTGGCGGCTTAAACCGGCGCGGTCGACGCTATGCGTCGAGCGGAACGTCGATCGGGTCGACGCCCTCCGCTTCTTCGCGCATTTCCGAACGCCATTCACGCAGATTATAGTCAAGCGCGGTGAAGCCAGCGATCCATACGAATTCATCCCAAGCATAAATATAGTGCCCCTTGGTGATCCAATAGATCGAGGCGATGACGATGGTGATATAGGAAGAGTATTTAATCCGGGTGCTCCACACGATGGCCGAGCCTTCGTAAAGACCGCGGTTTTGCAGCCTCACCCCTAGCTCGGTCATGGCGAGGATAATTAACCAGGAATAATTCTCGAACACGTCGACAATGCTCAGGACGATGTGTTCATTGCGCCCCGCGAGATCGGTCACCACCGGTTCCGTCGGCAATCGAAAGAGCGTATCGGCGTACGGGATCGCGCCGCAGGTCTCCGCTGTGATTTCGGTGTAGCGAAGATTGCGAAGGAACGACAAATCCTGCCCGACAAGGGCGCACAGATCAGATACCTCCGTCAATGGCGCGATCTGCGGAATCTGCAAGGCGATGACGGTGTAGGCGTAGCTGGTTTGCAGGATCAGCGCGGCGAATCCGATCTTCACCGCCAACATCGCCGTCTCCACCAGCTTGTTGTCGAAGTCGTCCTCCAGCCAATATGTCTCGATCTCGTAGACCAGAATCAACATGATCCAAGATACCGCGTCGAGCGACGCGGCGTAATTGGACATCCACTGCATCACGGTGGAGCTGCTCGTCAGCGTGAACCGCGCCGACATCATATCTTCGTATGCGTAGTAAAATAGATTGAGCGTGAGGAGCAGGTACACGCTCCATTTGAGCCAGACGAACCAACTGCTACCCGAACCGTCGCCCTTGGGCGCGCCTGCGTCGGCGTGGTGAGCGTGCTTTGTCAAGCTATCCCCTCGGCGCGCGCTCTTGGCGATCGCCGCCTTCCAAGACCAATACGATGCTTCAATTCAGCGCGACAATGCTAATTCAGCTTGAAGCGGATATGCAAGCGCGCCGCGCGTCCCTCGCGCAGATGAGATCGAGGCGAAAAATCGCCGCCGGCCATTCAATTATCATTGATTATTCCATGCGGACCCGCATGATCCGACGGTCGTGGGAACGCCTGCGCCGACTTTGCCACGCTGGCCGATCATGGCTAGCCTTCCCGAACCCGGTCGGTTCGCCGACGCATTGACATGGCGAGATCATGGACGCTCCACAACCAGCCCAATTGCCGAAGCGCCAGCTTAGCGTCGCCACTGTGGTGTTCATGATTTTCTGCCTGTGCGCCGCCGGCGCCTATGGCATTGAAGACATGATCCCGCAATCGGGTCCGGGTCTCACCTTGGTGATGCTCTTCGTGCTGCCTTTTCTATGGAGCACGCCCATGGCGCTGGTGGCGGCCGAGCTCGGTTCAGCGCTTCCGGAGGAAGGCGGCTTTTATAAATGGGTGCAGCGCGCCTGCGGAGAGTTTTGGGGCTTCCAAGCCGGATGGTGGCGGACCCTATCGATCTATTTTGACAACACCATCTATGTGGTGCTGGCCGGCTCCTATGTGGCGTCGGTCGTCGAGATGACGGCCATGGAGTCCTACCTGTTCAAAGCCACCATCATCATCTTCTTCACCTATATCAATTTACGCGGCATTCAGGACGTGGGCGTCGCCAGCAGCATTCTGTCGATTGTCGTGATGGCCGCGTTCGCTTTGGTCGCGGCGGTCGGGTTCGCAAATTGGCAGACGAATCCCTTCGTTCCATTCACGCCGCCGGATCAATCCTTGCTGCAGAGCATCGGCGCCGGAATCGCCATCGGAGTGTGGATGTACGCCGGCTATGAATCCATGTCGACGGTCGCGGGCGAATTGAAGGATCCGCAAGTGATCCCAAAAGCGACGCTGATATCCGTGCCGCTGATCATGGCCGCTTACATCCTGCCGACCATGGGCGGCATCGCATCCCTCGGCTCATGGGCCGATTGGTCGTCGGACAACGGCGTTTCCTATGGCGATGTCGTCGGCGAAGTGGCGCCGGCGCTTGGCGTCGCCTTCGTCATGGTCGCGGTGCTGGCGCAATTTTCCGTGTTCAACGCCTATATCGCGTCTGGTTCCCGTGGCTTCTTCGCCCTCGCCGCCGACAATCTGGCGCCGAAAACCCTGGCCAAGGTCAGCGAGAAAACCGGCGTCCCCTACGTCGCGGTCCTTTCGCTTGGCGTATTCAGCCTGATCATGTGCATGTTCCCGTTTGAGACCATCGTCATCATCGACGTGATGCTCCTGATTTCGGCCTATGTGCTGATATTCGTCGCGGCCTGCATCATTCGAATCAAAGAGCCTAGCCTCAATCGACCGTTTAAGATCCCAGTCGGCGCGGCCGGGCTCATCGCCATGTGCGTTCCGCCGGTGATCATCGCCTTTGGCGTCCTCTTCACCTCCGGCGCCGATTATCTCCTCGCCGGCATGATCGGTCTTCTAAGCGGCCCAATCGCTTATGTCGGTTTTCGTAAGACGTATGGCGGCCTGTCGAAGTCCGACCCGGAGCGATACCCTGCCAATCCCGCCACCGGACTGCGCTATGGGGATTTGTTCCGGCTGTTTTTCTTCTGCGCCGGGCTGGCGACCATCGGCGCCGTCGCCCTCGTCTTCTTGCCCGGCTTCGAAGACCCTGCCTATTACGCCGAGGAATACGGCTTGCCCGGATTATTGGATGCGATTTTGCGCGTGCTGCGCTGGTTCACCGGGGCCCTGGCGGTCGCCGCGCTGCTGCTGCTGATCGGCGCGGTGGCCATTGATCGCAAACCGGCGGGCGAGAGATAAGATCGCGTCCAATGCGGCGTCTTGCGCCCAAATTACGACCCGGCCCGCGACTTGCGGCGTCCATCGATTTGCCCGTAAGCTAGGATTTTGTGATCACATAAATAGGGCTGACGGGCGATCATGGGACAAGGCTGGCGGATTACGCGACGAGACTTTTTGAACGGCGTCGCCACAAGCGTCGCGGCGGGCGCAAGCGGCGTTTCCTTGCAAGGTTGCGCGCGCTCAGGCGGGCCGACCAGCGATTACTACCCGCCTGCGCTCACCGGCATGCGCGGCAGCCATGACGGATCGTTCGAGACCATCCATGCCGTCGCCTGGGGCGGGCAGACGTTTCCCGATCCCGGCGCGCTAACCGACGAGATTTATGATCTCGTCGTCGTCGGCGGCGGCATTTCCGGCCTGTCGGCGGCGAAATTTTTCCGTGATCGGAGCGACGGGGAGAAGCGCATTCTCGTGATCGACAATCACGATGATTTCGGCGGTCACGCCAAGCGTAATGAATTCACCGTCGACGGCAGAAAACTGATCACCTGGGGCGGCAGCCAGACCCTTGAAAGCCCGTCCTGGTATTCCGACACGGCGAAGGCATTGTTGAAAGACCTTGGGATTGACGTCGACCGGTTCTACGACTTTTTCGACCAAGGCTATTACGAGCGCCGTAAACTCGACGGCATGGTCTATTTCGACGAGGCGACCTACGGATCGTCGGCGATCGCCGCCAATCCATTCTGGCCCTTGCGCGGCGACGGCTTCGAGCCCGAGACGCTGCGCCAAGCCCTTGACGTTATGCCCATGAGCGAAGCGTCCCGCGACGCGTTCTTCAAGCTCTATACCCAGCCGATGGACTATTTCGAGGGCATGACCGACCACCAACGCAATATCACTGCGCGGAACACCAGCTATAGCGATTTCCTCATGCGCTACGCCGGGGCGCCGGCGGAATTGGTCGATATCATTCGCGACGGCTTCCAACCGCTCACCAGCGTCGGCTGGGACGGCGCGAACGTCTATTGCGCGGCGGAGTACGGCATGCCGGGGACGTGGTTGCTCAAGCTGCATGAGGAAGATCTGCGCGGCGATCCTTATATTCATCATTTCCCCGACGGCAATGCGGGACTCGCCCGGGCGCTCGTCCGCGACCTGATCCCCGGCGCGCTCAAAGGCGACAGCATGGAGGCGTTGACGCTCGGCGCCCTCGATTATGGAAAGCTCGACCAAGCTGGCGCAAACGTGCGTATCCGTCTCAACACGACCGCGGTGAACGTCAAAAATTTGGATGACGGCGAGTCCGTCGACGTTCTCTATGTGAACGACGGTAAGGTCGGCAAGGTGCGCGCTCGCCATGTGGTGATGGCGTGCTATGCCGGCGTCATTCCCTATATTTGTCCCGATGTGCCGGCGGACCAGAAAGACGCGCTTAGTTATTGCGTCAAATCTCCATTCGTCATCGGCAATATCGCCTTGCGGAATTGGCGCGCCTTCGCCGAAGCTGGCATGGAGTCGGTGTACACGCCGGGGAATCATTTCTTCAAGCAATTGTCGCTGGACTTCCCGGTGAGCATTGGCGACTACAAATTCTCAAAAGATCCCAACCAGCCGATCGTGCTGAATGGCTGGCACGCGCCGACCCAACCCGGTCTGCCGATGAAAGAACAACTGCGCGCCGGTCGTCAGCAAATGCTCGCGCGCAGCTTCGATGAGTTCGAACAAGATATCGTCGCGCAGTTGAACGGCATGCTCGGGGACTACGGCTTCGACGCGGAACGGGACATCGCCGGGATCACCCTCAACCGATGGTCCCACGGTTACGCCTGGGAATACGGCATCGCCGTCGGCGAAAACCCCGATTATGACGCGGATAATGGGCCGCACATCGCTGGACGCGCTCAAATTGGCCGGATCTCCATCGCGAACTCCGATTCCCAGGCGAGCGCCTACGCCAACGCAGCGATCGACGCCGCCGATCGCGCCGTAAACGAACAATTAGCGTAACGCGAACGCGTTCGCCCACGAGAACGAAGGACCCCGCCGATGACGACGTCACTGCTAAATGGCTTGCGCTTGTCCGCCCTCTCCGCTTTCGCCATGCTCGCCGCGTGCGCCGACCCAGGCCCCAACAGCGAAGCGACCGAATCCGAAACGAAACACGCCGACGCCGTCTATCTCGGCGCGAAGGTGTTCACATCGAACGAGGACGCCCCGTGGGCCGAAGCCATCGCCGTCAAGGACGACGCGCTTGTCTATGTCGGCGACGCCGAGGGCGCTTCGGCGTTCGTCGGCGCGGACACCGCAACGGTCGATTTAGCCGGCAAGATGATCTTGCCCGGCCTTATCGACGCCCATGTGCACCCCGGTTTCATCGCCCGCTTCAACGCTTTGCTGCCTTTGCCGGAAGCGGAAAACCGGGACGCGCAGATTGCAGACATCGAGCAAATGATCGCTGATCATCCGGATGCGCCTTATATTCACGGCATTGGCTGGGACAATCGGTTCTTCGGCACGGAAGGCCCGTCGAAGGAGGTCCTCGACGCCATCGAGCCTGACCGTCCGGTGCTGCTCCACGACATCACCATGCATAGCCTTTGGGTGAACTCCAAGGCGCTGGAAGTCGCCGGCGTCGGGCCCGAGATTGAGGATCCGCTGCCTGGCGTCGCCTATTACAAACGCAGCGACGACGGCGAATTGACCGGATATATAACCGAATCCGCCGCCACGGAATTCGTCGCCAAGGCGGTGCCCTTAGGCGCGAGCGTCGAAGCCGTCCTAGAGGAATTCATCAATTATCTGAGCCAGAAAGGCGTCTCGACGCTGTTCGACGCCGGCAATTTCGGCGCCGACGACAGCGTCTACGCCCTGGTCGCCAAGCTCGCCGACGAGGGGCGCTTGCCGGTGCGCTATCACGGCGCCTATGCGGTCTATCTGCCGAACCAAGTCCCCACCGCGATCGCGGATCTAAAGGCGCTCGGCGCGAAATACAATTCCGACCGGGTTCGGATCGATACGCTGAAAGTCTTCTATGACGGCGTCGTCGAGACCCGCGCCGCGCATATGTTGGAAGACTATAGCGATATGCCAGGCAATCGCGGCGGGGCTTTGTTCGGCGAAGACGTGATGCGCCAATTGGCGTTGGATCTCGATCGCGAAGGCCTGCATATGCATGTCCATGCGATCGGCGACCGCGCCGTTCGGACGACCTTGAACGCGATCGAAGGCGCGCGCGAGGAACTTGGTCGCCCGTTACGAATTCGCGTGGCGATGACCCATTTGCAGGTCGTCGACCCCGCCGATTTCGACCGCTTCGGCGAGCTTGACGTGATCGGCCAATTCACCCCGGCTTGGCACGGCTATGACACGCCGTTTTACGTGGCCGCCCTCGGCGCGCGCGTGAACCACGCCTACCCCGCAGCCGCCTTGCGCGACGGCGGCGCGACCTTGAGCTTTTCAAGCGACGTCTATTTTCCGAGCGAATGGCGCGACGATTCGGCCAGTCCCTTCACTGGGATCCAAGTGGGCCATACGCGACAATTCCGCGGCGAGCCCCTCGACGGACCGATCACTGGGCCTGAGAACGAGAAATTGTCGATCGAAGATATGCTGACAGGCTACACAATGGGATCGGCTAAACAGCTCGCGATGGAGGCGTCCATCGGCTCGCTTGAAGTCGGCAAGAAAGCCGACTTCATTGTGTTGAACGAGGATTTGTTCACGATCGATCCGTCGACCATTAGCGACATCACGCCAGCCGCGGTCGTCCTTGACGGGGACGTCATTCAGGGCGCCCTCGACTAAGGCGGCAGCGCCTCGTCGCCCAGGCGCTATCGCGGCGCCATGCGGATCGCCCCGTCAAGCCGAACGTCTTCGCCGTTAAGATACGGATTGCGGCACATTTCCAATGCGAGCGAGGCGAACTCATGCGGTTCGCCAAGGCGCGCAGGGTTAGGCACCGACGCGCAGAGAGCCGCCTTGACATTGTCCGGCGCGCCCTGCAGCAAAGGCGTGTTGAATATGCCAGGCAAAATCGTGTTGATGCGGATGAATTCCCGTGACAGGTCCCGCGCGATCGGCAAGGTCATGCCGACAACGCCCGCCTTCGAAGCGGAATAGCTCGCTTGGCCGATCTGGCCGTCTTCGGCGGCGACTGAGGCGGTGTTGACGATGGCGCCGCGCTCGCCGTCGATCGGATCCAAGGTCAACATCCCCGCGGCTGACTTCGCGACGCAGCGAAACGTGCCGACGAGATTGATTTGGATGATGCGGTCGAACTCGTCGACCGGAAAATGGAAGATTTCGCCGCTCTCCTTTTTGCGGCCGGCGGTTTTCACGGCGTTGCCGGTTCCAGCGCAATTGATCAAGATCCGTTCTTGACCGATGGCGTCGCGGGCTTTTTCAAAGCCGGCGTCGACGCTGTCGTCGGCGGTGACATTGACGTTGCAGAAGACGCCGCCGAGCTCCTCGGCGATCGCCTCGCCTTTTTCGGCGTTGAGATCGAATATGCCGACCTTTACGCCGTGAGAGGCTAAGAGCCGCGCCGTCGCTTCGCCGAGCCCCGATGCGCCCCCGGTGACGATCGCGCTAATGTTCGAATCGAGTTTCATCCCTGGTTCCTCGCTATTCAACTTCGTCGTCCGCGCCGTCGACCTATCCGCCCGCGCGCTTTGTCGGCACTGTCTTAAGGCAAGCGCTGAAATAGGCCAGCATGAACAGCAGCAATCCGTCATGGACGTCGACGCCGCAACGACGAGCGCATCGTTGCGCGCCTTTCCTTGGGGAGGACGCGCGCAACGCTCAATGACCGGCGGGAACGCCTGACAACTCATTCTGCGGCGCATATTTTCGAATGAACCTGTCACCGGCCGTGACCAAAACAATGTCCATCACGCGGATGCGATCGTCGCGCCTCTCGCCGCAAAATACGCCCAGGATAAAAATGCTCTGCAGGACCGCCGCGTCTCGCCAACTGGAGACGCCCGGGACTGATATCGCTCGCCCCGCTAAGAAAAAAGCTTCTTCAGCCGCATCCTCAAGGCGAAACGGATGAACTTCAATTTCGTCATCAACCCTGGCGACGGCGCCCGCACGCGCCACGGTTTGCGATCGCTGACGTCGATGCTGAGAAGCCGCGCGAAGGCGTCTAACTGGTCAGCGTTCCATCGCATGGACACGGGGCTGTTCGGCAACATCCGGTTGGAGGCGTGGAAAGTCTTCGGATACTCCACCAATTCCGCGTCGACGCCGCATTTGCGCAATAATTCCGTATACGCGATGTTTTCATCTCGGAACAGATCGAATTCCCCGGTGCTGATGAAGGCCGGCGGCAGGCCGGAAAGATCGCTCGCCCGCGCCGGCGCAGCGTAGATCGGCGGATTGTCCGCGCGCTCGCCGAGATAGGCGCGCCATGCGATCAGGTTCGACTCTCGGTTCCACACCCGCGGCTCGGTGATCGCATGGCTCGACGGGGTGTCGTTGCGATCGTCCAACATCGGATAGACCAGCAATTGCCCGGCGATCGCAGGACCGCCGAGATCACGCGCTTTCAGGGCGAGACCGGCGGCCAGGCCGCCGCCGGCGCTGATGCCGGCGACGGCGATCCGCCCAGGGTCGACGCCCAAATCGTCGGCGTTCTTCACCAACCAGAGCAGCGCGGCGTAGCAATCGTTCAACGGCGCTGGATAAGGGTTCTCCGGCGCCAGGCGATACTCCACCGAAACCACCACCGCGCCAAGCTGCAGGGCCGTTTCCTGGCAGAACCCCTCTTCGCTGACGACGCTGCCCATCACCATGCCGCCGCCGTGGATCCAGAGGATGGCCGGAGCCCCGGCCGCCCCATCCGCGGACGTTTCTTTTGGCCGATAGACCCGCATGCGCACGGTCTCATCGCTTTCATACCCGTCGGCGAAGCGATCGGCGATGTCGATGGCGCCGCTCGGCGGCGACGTCACCATTAGCTCAGCGACCATGCGCGCAGTATTGCGCCGGGTCTCGGGAATATCGTTGAGATCGACGAGGTTGGTCGGCATCGCCTGAAGGAAGCGCCGATGATCGTCGTCCAGGAGCGGGATGAAATCGGTCATGATGGGTCCGTTTGCGAGTTGGAGGCGGCGCCTAAGAGACAGGTCGGCGCTTTAAGGGGTGGCGGAATTATCGATAACGCAGCATGTCGCGGGTGAGCTGGGAGACTTGGGTGACGCCGAGCAGCTTCATGTCGCGCTCGATTTCCGCCCTCAGATTGCCGAGCGCGCGCTCGACCCCTGGTTGGCCCGCCGCGCCGAGGGCGTAGAGATACATACGCCCGCCGGAACACGCTTTCGCGCCAGCCGCCAACGCTTTCAGCACATGCGTCCCGCGACGTACGCCGCCATCGAGAATGACGTCGATCTCGTCGCCCACCGCATCGGCGATTTCGGCGATCTGGTCGAACGGCGAGCGCGACCCGTCGAGCTGCCGACCGCCATGGTTCGAGACCATGATGGCGGTGGCGCCGATGTCGACGGCCTTGCGCGCGTCGGCGACGCTCATGATCCCTTTCAAGCAGAACTGCCCGTCCCACTTACGGCGTAGATCCTCCGCATCCGCCCAATTCATCGATTGGTCCAGCATGGTGGAGAAATAATCGCCCACGGAGACGGCCACGTTCGAGCCTTCGCTTACATGGCTTTTCAGCTCCACCAATTCGAACGGATCATGAGTGAAATAGTTGAACGCCCATGTTGGATGGGCGGCGAAACTGAGCAAGCTCTTGAGGGTCAGCTTTGGCGGCGAGGTGAAGCCGGTGTGAAGGTCGCGTTCGCGATTGCCGCCAGTGATGGTGTCGACGGTCAAGGCGAGAATGTCGAACCGCGCCTCTTTCGCGCGTAGCAATAGCGCGTCATTGAGGCCGCGGTCCTTATGGAAATAGAACTGAAACATCTTTGGCGTGGAGATGAGCGCGCCGATCTCAGCCAGGCTCACCGTGCCGAGGGACGACACCCCGAACAACGTACCGAACTTTTCCGCCGCCAAGGCCACGGCGCGTTCGCCGTCATGGTGGAACAGCCGCTGCAAGGCGGTGGGCGAACAAAAAATCGGCATATCCAGGGTTTGGCCCATCACCGTGGTGGTCATATCAACGGCGTCGACGCCGGCGAGCACGTTCGGCACTAAATCACAGTCGTCGAACGCGGCGGTGTTCCGGCGATAAGTCACCTCGTCATCCGCTGCGCCGTCAATATAGTGAAAGATCGGCCCCGGCAGGCGTTGCTTAGCCAGGAGGCGCAAGTCATCGACATTATGGCAATCGGCAAGGCGTCGGAACATGGGGACAGGCGTCTTTCTTCATCGCGGCATTGGAGCGGTCCCA
>CAYWWL010000037.1:0-10963 GCA_964461925.1 uncultured Caulobacterales bacterium
GGGATCCTGTCCCTGATGCAGATGCCGCGCACCACGATCGCCGTGCAGATGATGCGCGACGCCGGCCTGCCGTTCATCGTCGTCCTGACCCACCCGACCACGGGCGGCGTCACCGCCTCCTTCGCCATGCTTGGCGACGTGCATTTGGCCGAGCCGGGCGCTTTGATCGGCTTCGCCGGACCGCGGGTGATCGAACAGACGATCCGCGAGAAATTGCCGGAAGGCTTTCAGCGGGCGGAATTTCTCGTCGAGAAAGGCATGGTCGACAAGGTCGTCCATCGTCACGAATTGCGCGGCGTGGTCGCCAAGCTCGTGCGCATCCTCGCTCAAGGCGCCGCGGCGCCGGCGGCGAACGACGAGACCGCCCCAGTTCCGGCGCCGGTCGACGCCGCGGCCGAACCGGTGGATAAAGCCGCTGAATAAGACCCCGCGCGCCGCGTCCATGTCTGACGCGGCGGTTCAGCTTAGGATCGAAATCGGGTGACCACTGACGAGCTGCGTCTCGACGCGTTTCTGGAAGACTTGTCGACCAGGCGCCCGTCGCTCATTGATTTGAGCCTCGGGCGGGTCGAGAAAACCCTGGCCGCCTTAGGCGACCCCCACCGTCGCTTGCCGCCCACCTTCCACGTCGCCGGGACCAACGGCAAAGGCTCCACCGGCGCCTTCGTGCGCGCCATTTTGGAGGCCGCCGGCGGCGCCGTGCATGCGTTCACCTCGCCGCATCTGGTGCGCTATAACGAACGCGTCGTCTTGGCCGGGCGGGAGATCGACGACGCGGCCTTGATGGACGCCCTGGCCCGCACCGACGCGGCGGCGGGGGCGAAAGACCTCACCTTTTTCGAAACCTTCACCTGCGCGGCGTTTCTCGCCTTCGCTGAGACGCCTGCGGATTATCTCGTCCTGGAAGTCGGTCTCGGCGGACGGCTCGACGCCACCAACGTGATCGATCGCCCGGCCGCGGCGCTGATCGCGCCGATCTCCTACGACCATCAGAAATTCCTTGGCGACACGCTTGGCGCGATCGCCGCGGAAAAGGCTGGGATCGTCAAGAACGGCGCGCCGGCGGCGCTCGGCGTGCAAGAGGCCGAGGCCATGGCGGTGCTGCGCGATCGCGCCGAAGCCGCGGGGGCGCGGCTCTTCGGTCATGGCGTTGAATGGACCTTTTGGGAGGAGAACGGCCGCCTGATCTATCAGGACGAAGACGGCTTATGCGACCTGCCGACGCCGCGCCTGTTCGGGCGCCACCAATTGCAGAATGCGGCTTTGGCGGTGGCCGGCGTGCGCGCGGCGGGACTGTCGATCAATCAAGACGCCCTCGCGGCTGGGGTCGAAAACGCCGTCTGGCCGGCGCGGATGCAGCCCTTGCGCGCCGGCGCGATCTACGCGCAATTGTGCGGTGACGGACAATCAGCCTCGGAGGCATGGCTCGACGGCGGCCACAATCCGCACGCCGCGG
The DNA here is from genome assembly GCA_964461925.1 of uncultured Caulobacterales bacterium. Classification (GTDB taxonomy): domain Bacteria; phylum Pseudomonadota; class Alphaproteobacteria; order Caulobacterales; family Parvularculaceae; genus MED-G105. The sequence goes on from CAYWWL010000037.1 coordinate 1,457, forward strand.
ACGCCGTGGCCCGCGCGCTCGCCGACCTTGAAGAGCGCGATCCGAAGCCGGTCGTCTTAATCGCCGGCCTGCAAGCGACCAAGGACGCGGCGGGCTATTTCGCGCCGTTCGCCGGTCTCGTCCGGCAAGTGATCGCGGCAAAGGCGGAAACCGCCAACGCCGCGTCGTCCCAGGACATCATGGCGGCTGCGGCGGGGGTCGGACTGCCGGCGATCGACGGCGGCGGCCTGGCCGAGGCGATCGCCGCGGCGCGCGCCAGCGTCGACGGCCCGGCGCGGTTCGTGATCTGCGGCTCTTTGCATCTCGCCGGCGCCGTTTTAGCGGCGAACGCCGCGGACGCGGCCAGCGCATAAAAAAACCGCGGCCCCGAAGGGCCGCGGCGTCGATCTTTAAGATCTTTCGTGGGCTGACTATTCAGCTGGTTGCATCGCCGCGTCAGCCGGCGTTTTGTTTTCGTTTCCCGCCGCATCGAGATTGAGCAGGGCGAGCGCCGCCCGCAGGCCGTCCGCGCGGGTTTCGTAACGGCCGTCCGCCGGCAAGCAGTGGTCGGCGTTAAGGCCGCTCAAGACCCGGTCGACGTCGGCGTTAATGCCGGTGACATAGACCTTCTTGCCGGACTGATTAGCGTCGCAAGCGATGGTTTCGACTGCGCGCGCCGCCGACAGGTCGATGGTCGGCACGTGGGTGAAGTCGAGCACCAGCGCCGCCGCGCCGTCGCTAACCCGGTCGCGCACATGGTGGCCGAGGTCAGCCGCCGCGCCGAAGCTCAACGGACCGCCGGCGAAGTCGAACAGCATGATCTTGCCGTTAGCGCGCTCCAACAGGGCGCGTTCTTCCGGATCGTCAAGACGCGGGCCGGTGTCGGTCGCGGCTTTGATCTGGATGTCGGCGATCTGCTTGACGAAGGCCAGGGCGGCGAGAACGACGCCAACGGCCACGGCGGTGATCAGGTCGACGAACACGGTCAGGCCGAGCACGATGGCCATCAGCGCCAGGTCCCAACGCGGACCGCGGTGAGCGCGACGCAGATAGCTCCAGTCGACGATGTCGTAGCCGACTTTCACCAGGATGCCGGCGAGCACCGCATGGGGAATGTTCGAGGCCAAGCCCGCCAACGGCAGCGCCGCGGCGATCAGGACCACCGAGTGAATCATGCCGGAAATCCGGGTCGAGCCGCCGGAGCGGATATTGACCACGGTGCGCATGGTAGCGCCGGCGCCGGGGATCGCGCCGAAAAGACCGGCGATGGTGTTGCCGACGCCTTGGCCGATCAACTCTTGGTTCGACTTATGCCGGGTGCCGGTCATGTTGTCGGCCACGAGCGAGGTCAGCAAGCTGTCGATCGCGCCCAACAGAGCGAGGATGATCGCCGCTTCCAAGATCACGCCGGCCGCTTCCGGGGTGAAGGTCGGCACGGTGAAGCTCGGCAGGCCGGTCGGGATCTGGCCGAGGGTGAGTTCCTTCGGCAGGCCGATGAACAGGCTCGCCGTGGTGCCGATCAACAGGGCGGCGAGGGCGCCCGGGATCCATTTGCCCAGGGCTTTCGGCCACAAGAAGACCGTCGCCAAGGACAGGCCGCCGACGAACAGCGCCGGCCACACCGGCGTCGCCACGGCGCCCGGGATCGCGGCGATCGCCGGAATCGTGCCTGGCTCAGACGGTTCGTGTCCGAACAAGCGCGACACCTGCAGCGCGATGATGATCACGCCGATGCCGCTCATAAAGCCCGAGACCACTGGATAGGGCACGAGCTTGATGTATTGACCGAGCTTCAAGATCCCCATCAGGATCTGCAATAGGCCGGCGAGCACCACGGCGGCGAAGACCAGGGCCGGGTCGCCGGACAGAGACGCGAAGACGCCAGCGAAGACGACGATCATCGGGCCGGTCGGGCCGGAGATCTGCGAGCCGGTGCCGCCGAACAGGGCGGCGAAGAAACCGACGAAGATCGCGCCCCACAGGCCGGCGATCGGGCCGGCGCCCGAGGCTTCGCCGAACGCGAGCGCGAGCGGCAGCGCGACGACGCCGGCGGTGAGGCCGCCCATCACGTCGCCGCGAATGTTTGAGAAGTCGAAATGGCCCTTTGACGGGCCGGCTTCATTAATCATGGTCATGGAATGATCCTTTGAACGCTAAGATAAACGCGAACCGCCTTAGGCGGCGCATCCTTCGCCGCCGATCAGGTTGGCGATCTGGTCTCTGTACTGAACTCCTAGGGAGCGGTTAGGCATCTCAATCTCCTGATAAGGGGCGTTTTTTCGCTGAGTGATGGATGGCGGTGCGGGTGGTTGGCGTTGCGCGCTCATTTCGTGTTGGCGGCTTTTCGCTTGGACGTGGCGTTAGGCGGCGCGGCGTCGTCGTCCGCGGACCATAGGCGTTTGGCGTCGTCGATGCTCTCGCGTGGGATCGCCACCAGCCGGCCTTCGATGAAATCGATGCCGGCCACGATCCACGAGGCGATCTCCGGTTGGCTTAGATGGTAGTAGTGACGACGGCCGTCCCGTCGTTCTTCGACGAGCCGGTGCGCCCGGAGCAGGCTGAGGTGTTGCGAGACGCGCGCTCCTGGCAGCTCCAGGGATTCCGCAAGAGAGTTCACGTCCATCTCGCCGCTCCGCATGACTTCAATCAAGCGGATCCGGTCGGGATGAGCGATGACCTTGAAAATCTCGGCCAGCTCTTTCGCAATCACTGTTCTGTTCGGCACGTGCGCCTTTCCTCTCTCCTTTGCTCGTCGATCGCGCGGCGAGCATCTGGGCGTGCGCTTTCGCCCCTCGGCATTGTTTCGACATCAAACCGAAAATTTCCTTTCGGTCGGACGTGCGCCCAGCACTGGTGCGGCGCGAAAACGCGCGCCGGTGATAGCCCAATGCATTCATATATGCAAGAGTTTGAATATATGAATGCATAAGATCACGAATATTTGAAATCGTGTGAGCATTTTATCTCGGGGGAGGGTTTGAGGACGGCTCAGGCCGTTGCAGGTCGGCCAGTTCACTACCGGGCCAGTTCACCACCGTGAGAGCGCACTTGCGGCCTGGCGACCGGCTTCGGTAGAACAGCGCCGCGGCGCGTCTCGCGCCAGTTGTGGATACTACGGCTCTCGTCAAACCCAGGATCACTATCATGAAAATTTACGGTCACTTTATGTCGGCCCCCGCCAACCAGGTCAGATTGACCGCCAGCGCAATCGGCGCCGAGCACGACTATGTGCATGTCGATTTGGCGACCCAAGAACAGAAAACGCCGGAATATCAGGCGATTAACCCGCTTGGTCGGGTGCCGGCCCTGGACGACGACGGCTTTAAGCTGTCCGAGAGCAACGCCATCAGCCGCTATCTCGCCTGCCGCCAAGGCGATTGCGCCCTGTATCCGAACGACGCCAAGGCGCGCGCCACCATCGACCAATGGATGGATTATTCCAGCCACCATGTCCGCGCCGCCATGGCCAAAGTCCTGTTCAACACCCTGTTCGCGCCGATGATGGGCATGGAGGTGGACGAAAAATCCATGGCCGAGGGCCGCGAGCAATTGAGCAATGCGCTGCCCCACGTCAATGCGGCGTTGGAGAAGAACGCCTTTCTCGCCGGCGACGCCATGACCATCGCCGACACCGCCATGCTCGCCGCCATGGAGCCGTTCGAGATGATCAAGGTCGATCTCGAACCCTATCCGGCGGTGGTGAAATGGCGCCAAGGGCTGATGGCCCAGCCGTTCTACCAGAACGTCCACGCCCACTACGCCGCCGAGATGCCGCAAAGCTGATCGCGCAGGCCACGGCCTCGCCGCGTCGGTTCGCCGAGTTTGCTCTAGCGCCGGGCGCCGATTTGGCTACGATAAGACGTCCGCGCGCGGCCTATTCGCCGCGGCGCGGCGTCCTGGGGAGAACTAACGCATAGGAGGGCGCCCGTGGTGCGCAATATTTGTCTCGTCTTAGCATGCCTTGCGTCGAGCGTCGGCGCGCGAGCCGAAACGCTCTGGCAAATCGAAATTCGTGACGGCGCGGCGGCGCCGGAAATGGTCGAAATCTGGGCCAATGACGAAAACATCCGAATGGGGATTAAATCCGACGAAGACGCCGGCGAGGTGATCTTCATCGGCGCGCGCAATGAAGCGATCATGGTCGACCATGAGCGCAAGCAATATTTCGTGGTTTCCGCCGAGCGCATGGGCGCGGCCATGACCGGCATGAAGTCGCAAATGGAGCAAGCCATGGCGGCGGCGATGGCGAACATGGATCCGGAGACCAAGAAAGCCATGCAGGCGGCGATGGCGCAGAACGGCGGATCCTTGCCGGGCCTCGGCGCGCTTCCCGGCATGGCCGCTGAAGCGCCGGTGATCGAGGTCCGCGCCGCGGGCGAGACCAAGCCGATCTTGAGCGCCAAAGCGAGCCGCTTCGACGTTCTTGAGAACGGCAAAAAAGTCAGCGAATTATGGGCCGCTAAGCCGGGCGACGTGAAGGGCGGCAAAGTCGTCAGTGCGCGGATGGCGGATCTGATGGCGTTCTTCGATCAGGCCATGGGCGATTTCTCGCCGGCCGATGACAGCCTGTTCCAATATCTAAGCCGCATTGACGGCAGGGTGCCGGTGGCCGGGGTCGACTTTGAAAACGGCGCCGCGGGGGAAACCAGCCAATTGGTCTCCGCCGCCGACGCCGACGCGCCGGATGGCGTCTGGGACGCGCCGGCGGGCTATCAAAAGATGGAATCGCCGTTCTAAGAAACGCCGCGGCTCGCATATATTTGAGCCGACGGCGCAGTTGGCCAACGCGCGATGACCCAAGACGGGGCTTAGACCCCGTCCACGGTCATATGCCGGGCCCGGGCGGCGTGTTCGATCGCGCCGGCGCCGGCGTCTTCGATCTCCAAAGCGTTGCGGATCAATTCCAGCACCCGGATCTCGGTCATCTCGAGCCGTTCGTCGGCGGTGACCACGTCGACCACGGCGGCGTACGCGGTCTCGCCCAAGTGCTGCGGCAAGGCCGCGGCGGCGGACGCCAGCACTTTATGCAAGCCGTCATCGGACGCCATCAATTCGCCGCAGGCCTCGGCGGTGGTGACGAGGTTGGTCTCGTCGTCGGCGCTGAACAGGGCGAACGAGCGCACCACCCGGCCAATGGTTCGTAATTCAGTGTCAGTGATGGTGCCGTCTGACGCGGACGTCATCACCATCAAATAGATCACCGCTTCTTGCGGCGTTAGTCTCGTCACCCCTTCTGCGGGCATCGGCATTCTCCAACCATTTTCGCCGCAGGCTACACCAAGCTTGTGGCGGGGGGAAATGCTCCAGGTCAAAAGTTTTCCGAATGGCGGGATCGGCGCCGATCATCCCTGATCTTGGATCCCCCGCTGGGCGCCAGGGCGGCGGCGGCCAGGCCGGGGCCCTTGCGGGCCCTGGCGCGCACGGCTACATAGCGAGGCCTTAAAAACCCCCAAACATGAGAAAGACGCACCCCATGGCCCGCCGCCACTTCACCGAGGACGAGATCCAAGCCGCAAAATCATGGCCCTTCGCAGAAGCGCGGGCTCTGATCAAACGGCTGAAACAGACCGACGGGAAGACCACGGCGGAGGACAAGCCGGTGGTGTTTGAAACCGGGTACGGACCATCGGGACCGCCGCACATCGGCACTTTCGGCGAGGTCGCCCGCACCACCATGGTGCGGCGCGCGTTCGAATTGCTCACCGGTCGGCCGACGCGGCTGATCTGCGTCTCCGACGATATGGACGGGATGCGCAAAGTTCCGCCCCACGTGCCGAATGGCGATCGCCTCGAGCCGTTTTTGCAGATGCCCCTGACCAAGGCGCCGAATCCGTTCGACACGCCGCACCAGAGCTTCGCGCATCACAACAACGCCTCGCTGCGGGCGTTCCTCGACCAATTCGGGTTCGACTATGAATTCGTCTCGGCCACCGAATGCTACGAAAGCGGTCAATTCGACGCCACCTTGATAAAGGTGTTGGAGAATTTCGACGCGGTGATGGACATCATCCTGCCGACCCTCGGCGAGGAGCGGCGCGCCACCTATTCGCCGATCCTGCCGATTTCGCCGTCGACGGGCCGCGTGCTCTACGTCCCGATGCTGGAGATCGATCCGGCCACCGGCGGCATCGTCTTCGAAGACGAAGACGGCAGCCGGGTCGAGACCACGATCCATGGCGGCAAGGCCAAATTGCAATGGAAAGCCGACTGGGCCGGACGTTGGGTGGCGCTCGGCGTCGACTATGAAATGTCCGGCGAGGACCTCACCGAATCCGTGCGCTTGTCCTCGCGGATCACTAAGGCGCTCGGCGCGACGCCGCCGGCGGGCTTCAATTACCAGCTGTTCCTCGACGAAGAGGGCAAGAAAATCTCCAAGACCAAAGGCAACGGCATCGCCATCGAAGAATGGCTGACCTTCGCCTCGCCGGAGAGTTTGGCCCTGTTCATGTTCCAGAATCCGAAAGCGGCGAAGAAGCTGTACTTCGACATCATCCCGAAAACCGAGGACGAGTATCTCGCCCATCTCGGCAAATACGGCGATCAAGAGGGCGCAAAGGCTCTCGACAATCCTGTCTGGCACATCCATGAGGGCGCGCCGCCCGCCGACGCGCCGCCGGTCTCCTATGGCCTGTTGCTGACCTTGGTGAGCGCCGTCGGCGACGCCGATCCGACCTTGATCAAAGGCTTCGTGCGCAAATACCGTCCCGAGGCCAGCGACGAGGATCTGTCGCGCACCGACGCCATGATCGAACGGGCGAAAGCCTATTTCGATCGCTTCGTCGCGCCGAAGAAATCTTTCCGGGCGCCAACGGATATGGAGCGCGCGGCGCTGCAGGACTTAAGCGCGGCGCTGAAATCCCTTGGCGAGGACGCCAGCGAGGACGATTACCAAACCGCGGTGTTCAGCGCCGGCAAGGCGCAGGAGTTCGAGAACATTCGCGATTGGTTCAAAGGCCTTTATCAGGTCGTGTTCGGCCAATCCGAAGGCCCGCGCATGGGGCCGTTCACGAAGATTTTCGGGGCCGCCGCCACGGCTAAATTGATCGACGACGCGCTTGCGCGCGCCGTCTGACCGCGGGCTCTCTCCCCAACTTAAGGTGTGTACGGACCAGCAGCGGCCGATGTGTCGACCGAATGGGAGAACGCCGTCATCGCCGCTCGCCTGTGGCGCTGGCGAGCGCCGCTGCTGGCCCGAACCGGCTAGTCGTATTGCGCGATGCGGGCGGTGCCGCGGGCGCGATGCAGGCGCGTTAATTGCGCATTGTCGGCTTCTCGGACCCAGTCATTGAGAAGGTCGGCTTCGCACGCGAGGATCGCGGGGCTGCGCAGTTTCGACGCGGTGAGGGCGTCGCAGGCGCTTTCGGCCTTGTTGCGCATGCGCTTATAGACGATCTTCGCGCCGACTTTGGTTTCCACTTCATGGGCGCGGAACTTGAAGTCCACCGTGTCGCGTTGGCCGGCTTGGGCGGGCAACGCGCTCAAGGCGATCAAGGATGCGGCGAGGGTCGCAGCGATAATTTTCGGGTTCGTCATGGCGTATTCTCCTATCCAAAGTAAGGGGGTCGTTCCGGCCCATACGCCCTCTTTCGGCTCGCTGCGTCGGCTTCATCTCGTCTTTTCGCGCCGGTCCGGCGGTCAAGGCGGGAAGCTTCTTGTGCGCTTTTGGTCGAGCCTTGTCCGTATCATGACGGAACGGTCGGGCGGGCGCGATACGGCCCATCGGCGACGGAGCGCGGCTCGCCGCAAACGAAAACGGTTCGTCGCAAATTTCGCCCCCATGTTGGCGGCGCTGGCGTTTTGCGCCAATCGGATTAGAAGGGCTCTATGATGAGACTTGTCGATCTTGGTTCGAAGGCGTTTCAGCTGCTGTCGCCGGAGCGGGCCCATAACGCCACCTTAAGAGCGCTGGCGACGGGGCTCGGGCCGCGCGCCTGTCTTGCGCCGGATCCGCGGCTCAAGATCCAAGTGGCCGGGCTCGACTTCGACAATCCCATCGGTCTCGCCGCCGGGTTCGACAAAAACGCCGAAGTGATCCGGCCGATGCTGGCGCTCGGCTTCGGCTTCGTCGAGGTCGGCGCGGTGACGCCGCGGCCCCAGCCCGGCAATGACCGGCCGCGGGTGTTTCGCCTGCCGGCCGATCAGGCGGTGATCAATCGCTACGGCTTCAATAATGACGGGCTCGACGCCGTGGCGCGGCGTTTGCGCCGGGCCGCCGGTCGGCGCGGCGTGGTCGGCGTCAATCTCGGCGCCAATAAGGACAGCGAGGACCGGATCGCCGACTACGTCAAAGGCGTCGTCGCCCTTGAGGGCCTGGTTGATTTTTATACGGTCAATATTTCCTCGCCGAACACGCCGGGCCTGCGCGCCTTGCAGGACAAGCAATCCCTCGCCAGCCTGCTCGACCAGGTGATCGTCGCCCGGGACGGGTTGGCGAAGCCGGCGCCGGTGTTCTTGAAAATCGCCCCGGACTTGACCGACGAGGACAAGGCGGACATCGCCGACGTGGTCCGCGCCGCTGAGATCGACGGCCTGATCGTGTCGCACACCACCATCGCCCGGCCGGACCGGCTCGTGGGGCGGCATGCGGGCGAGAAAGGCGGCCTGTCCGGCGCGCCCTTGTTCGAACCGTCGACGCGGTTGCTTGGCGAGATGCGCCGCGCCCTTGGGGCTTCGACGCCCCTGGTCGGCGTCGGCGGGGTGTCTTCGGCGGCGGACGCCTATGCGAAGATTCGCGCCGGCGCCAGCTTGGTGCAGCTATACACCGCCCTTGTCTATAAAGGCCCCGGCCTGGCGCAAGACATCGTGCGCGGGCTCGCGGCGAGGCTGCAATCAGACGGCTTCGACGCCGTCGCTGACGCGGTGGGCGCTGACATCGACTAGCGCGCCGGCGCTGTCCCCGGATCGGCGAAGCCGCGATAGAGCTTTGGCACATGCACCGCCAAGGTCAGGCCGCGCAGGACGAAATAGCCGGAAAACGCCGCCCACAGACCATGATTGCCGTAGGCGTCGGCGAGAACGATCGACGCCGGCAACAAAAACGCCGTACAGATCGCCATGCCGTCGCGCATCTCCCGGGCGCGGGTGGCGCCGATGAAGATGCCGTCCAATTGAAACGCCACCAGCACCAGAAGCGGGCTGATCGCCACCCAAGGCAGATACCGGCCCGCCATGGCTTGGATCGCCGGGTCGGGCGTCAACCAGCCGACGAGCGCGTCGCCGAACAAAACATAGGCGAGGGTGAAGCTGATCGCGGCCGCGGCGGCTGGCGTCGACGTGGCGACGATGGCGGCGCGGAACCGCCGCGCCCCCCGGCCCCGGTCGGGATCGCCGATCGCTTGCCCGACCAAGGTCTCCGCCGCGATCGCCGCGCCGTCTAGCGCCAGGCCGGTGAACAGGAAGAGTTGCAGCAGGGTCTGATTGGCGGCGAGGGTGACGTCGCCGAAAGCGCCGCCGCGCTGGGTGAACCAGGCGAACGACAAGGCCAGCAAAAACGTCCGGATGAAGATGTCGCGATTGACCGCCAGGGTT
>CAYWWL010000038.1:0-10813 GCA_964461925.1 uncultured Caulobacterales bacterium
CCCGAACCTTCGTCCTCGCCTCTCGCGGCTTGCATTTCCTGTTGCTCGCCTTCGTCCAAGCGCTCGGCTCCGGCGCGCAGATTCTCCATCGCGCTCTCCATCGCCGTGCGCGCCGCGTCGAGGCTGCCGGCTCGGAGCATTTCCTCCGCAGCCTGCATATCGTCATAGGCTTCGCGCAAGGCTCTGCCGCCGTCCCGGCGGGCGTCGTCGCCGACGCCGGTCTCGCCGCCCTCGCGGGCGTCGTCGAGGCTGTCGAGAAGATCGCTCAAGCCGCCGGCGATGGCTTCTTGGTTCTCGGCGAGTTCTTCGTCGGGCTCGCCATAGCCGCCGCTCTCGAGATTGCGGCGATAGGTTTCGTCGGCGAGCTCGCGCTGCTGGCCGAGAAGATCCGCCGCTTCGCCCGCCGCGCCGCCGGGCTGTTGGCCGTCGCCTTGTTGTCCTTGCCCTTGCGCCTGGCCGGATTGGCCTTGCTGGCCCTGGCCTTGTTGTCCGGTTTGGCCGGCGCCTTGGCTCATCTGCAGATTATTGAGAATGTCCTCAAGCTGGGACAGGGCTTGCTGGGCGGCGTCCTCCGCGCCATTGGCGCCGAGGTCGCGGATCGAATCGAGGAGATCGTTTAAGTCGCTCATCTCCATTTGCGGGCCTTGGCTCGACGACGGCGGGGCGTCGCCCGTCGGCGGGCTCTCGGCCATGGCTTGCAGATAGCGGTTCATGGCCTCGCGTAAATTCTCCGTTAACCGACTAAGTTCGTCGGCGTCGGCGCCGCGCTGCAGGGCCTCGCGCAAGGCTTGTTGCGCCGCTTCCAGGGCGGCGCGCGCGTCGGACAGGAGTTTGTTCTCCAATTGCAGCGCCAACGGCCAGAGGTCGGCCACCAGAGCGTCGGTTTCGCGGCCGGCGTCGCCGACGATCCGCCACAAGGCCGAGCGCAACAGCAAATATTCCGAGGTCTCGTCGAAGAACCGATCGGGGGCCAAGGTAAGGCCGTTGAACGCGCCTTGGGCGCGGCGCCAAGCGCTCGGCGCCACGGCCAGGTTTTGCCGTTGTTCGACCACGGCTTTGGCTAGCGGATTGGAGAAGGTGCGGGTCGGGAGGGCGAGCGGGAACGCCGGGGTCTCGCCGATTTGGCCGGCGGCGTCGACCACGGTGATGACGGCCATGGTGGACAGGCCGGCCCAAGGATCGGCGGTGAGGTCGAGATTGAACTTGCGCGCGCCGGTCGGCCCGGCGACGGCGGCCAGGTCGATGAAGCGCGGCGCATCCTGACGATCGGGGTCGAAGCCCGGCGCGTCCAAAGGGCGGTCTTGGTTCGGGTCGAGACGCAAGGACAATTCCGCGGAGACGACGCCGTAATCGTCCTCCACGGCGAGGGCGAAGCCAAGCGCGCCGCCGCCCGCGTCAGCCGGCGTCGCGGTGAGGCGCACGCTCGGCGGCGCGTCGGGGGTGACGGCGATCGGCCAGCGGCCTTCGACGCCGCCGGCGCGCACCCGTAGGACGCCGCTCTCGGTGAGCGTCACGGTTTTTTGCTCGTCGTTTTCAAACGGCGCGGCGGCGCCGCCGGCGTCGTTCTTAAAGTCGACGCCGAGCCGCGCGCCCATGCCGCCGACGCGCTGTGGACGGATGATCACCTTGGCGCCGGCCGGCGCGGTGCGCGCCTCGCGCTCGCCTTGGAGGAAATCCTGGGCCCCGAGCAGCACCGTCGACGGCTTGCCGGTATAGTCCGGCGGTTCGATCCAAATGTCGGCCACCCCGGCGCGGCGCATGTCCGGCGCGGTGGGGCGCAAAGCTTCGCCGAGCAGCGTCACCGCCGCGTCGCCGGCGACCACGAGACCGAGCCCGACAAGGCTCGGGACCGCGGCGCGCAGGCGCCAGGGGTCAAGCTCGGACATATCCACCCGGGGCCGGCGCAGGGCCGCTTTCGCCGCTTCCGGCTTCATCGCCTCCTGGTGCGCCGCCCATAAAGGATTGGCCCCGCCGAACGGCGCGTCGTCGAGGGTTTTCACCGCCTCATGGGCGACGCCGCCGTCGCGCTCGAGCCGGCCCATGGCGTCCTGCCGGGTCGGCCATCCGCGGACGCCGACGGCGCGGCGATAGGCGTAGCGGCCCATGAAGGCGCTGGCCCCGCAGGTCACGGCGATGACGAGCCAATGCAGGGTCACCGGCGCGACCCGCCAGGCCCCCACTAGGCTGATCACGAAAAACAGGAATATCGGCGCCGCCGCGAAGAGAATCACCGGCCAGGCGCGTTCCCAAATCAGGACGCCCCGGGCCAAGGCGATCTTCAACGGCCGCGGCGGCCGGCGGCGAACGGCGCGATCCCGACGTTTCGGGGGCTTTTGGGCGGGCGGAAAATCCGACATGGTTCTTGCAATCTACTCAATACGCATGGCGACGTCGATGCGACAGGGACGAACCGGGGGCTGTAACCGTCGAACCGAGCCCTAGCGAAGTCGGCGCCGCTCCCGCTAACTCTTAACGCCCTTGGCCAGCTCACGTGTTTTTCGTCTTTTCAGAACGTCGCCGGAAAAAGTTAATCCAAGACGCCACGCATTCCCGTCGCAATGAGATTTTTAGCGCCTTCGCGTTGATGTGCGTGATCTTCTACAATCTTGTCGGGGTGTTGGACGTGGTCTCCACAACCCTGGCGCTGGAGAACGGCCAGGGGGAAGAGGCCAATCCGGTGATGCGGACCATGATGACGCAGTTCGGCGCCGGCTGGATCGCCGCGAAATTGATCCTGCAATCCCTGGTGAGCATGATGGTCTTATGGTTCCCGCACCCGTTCGTGCTGGCCATGTTCGTTCCCGCCGTGGCCGGCAATGCGGTCATTGTCCTGAACAATTTCGCCATCGCCGCCGGCGGTTAGGATCGCCGAGCGAGAGCCCCGCTACAGCCAGTCCGGGGTCGATTCCAACGCCATCATTTCAGCGACGCTCGGCCGCCGTCGGATCACGTGAAAATCATCGTCGCGGACCAGGACTTCCGGGATCAAGGGCCGGGAATTGTATTGCGAGGCCTGCACCGCGCCGTAGGCGCCGGCGGAGAGAAACGCCACCAAGTCGCCTTCCTCGATCGCCGGCAACTCCCGATCGCGGGCGAAACGATCCCCGGTCTCGCACACCGGCCCTACCACGTCATACCGCGCCCGGGCGGCGTCAGCGGCCGGCTCGCGCACCGGTATGACCTCGTGATGGGCGTCATAAAGCGCCGGTCTAATGAGATCGTTCATGCCGGCGTCCAGGATCAAAAAGCGCCGTTCTTCGCCGGATTTCACGAACAAGGTCTTCGCCACCAAGACCCCGGCGTTGCCGGCCACCATGCGGCCGGGTTCGAAAATCAGCTGCACGTCGAGGGGCGCGGCGATGCGGGTGATGAGGTCGGCGTAGGCCTTCGGGTGCGGCGGGTCTGACCCGTCGCCATAGGCGATGCCGAGGCCGCCGCCGAGATCGAGCCGCTCGATGGCGATGCCGTCGGCGCGTAAGTCCTGGACCAAGCCGGCGACCCGCTGGAACGCCGCTTCAAACGGCGCCAGGTCGTCGATCTGCGAGCCGATATGGATGTCGACGCCTTTCACCGCGATCCCGTCCATGGCCGCCGCTTCGGCGTAGATCCGCCGGGCGTGGGTCCAGGGAACGCCGAATTTGTCCTCGGCCTTGCCGGTGGAGATCTTGGCGTGGCCGCCGGCGGAGACGTCGGGATTGACCCGCATGGCGATAGGCGCCCTGACCCCTGCGGCCATGGCGATGGCGTTCAACAGCCGCAATTCGTTTTCCGATTCCACGTTGAATTGGTGGATGCCGGTCTTCAAGGCGAAGGCGAGCTCGTCCCTTGTCTTGCCGACCCCGGAGAAGACGATCTTGCGCGGCGCGATCCCCGCGGCCAGCGCGCGCTCGATCTCCCCGGCGGAGACAACGTCGGCTCCGGCGCCTTGGTCGGCGAGGATTTTCAGCACCGCCAGGTTGGAGTTCGCCTTGACCGAGAACGCCATCAACATGTCGGCCCCGGCGAAGGCTTCGCAAAAGACCCTCGCGTGGCGCCGCAAGGTGGCTTCGGAATAGCAATAGAACGGCGTGCCCACGGCGTCGGCCACGGCGGCGAGGCTGACGCCTTCGCCATGCAGGACCCCGTTCCGGTAGGAGAAGTGATGCACCGCGTCGGGCCTTATTCAGCCGCGGCGGCGATCGCGACGGCGATGTCCGGCGCAGGCTCGACGACGCGCGCTTGTCTGTCCTTCGGCTTATCGTCCGATGGCGGACGAAGCGGCGCGCGTTTGCCGCAAGCGGCGAGGCATAGCGCCGCAAGGGCGGCGATTAGGGCGTATTTCATTCGGGTCGCTCCTTTAGAATGTCGAGCCAACGGGCCGCTTCGGCGCGGACATTGGCCGGCGCCGCGCCGCCATAAGAAACGCGCGAGGCCACCGAGGCGTCAATTGTCAGCACAGAGAATACATCCTCGGTGATGCGCGGTTCGATCGCCTGCATGTCGGCGAGGCTGAGATCGGCGAGGTCTACGCCTTGTCGCTCGGCCAAAGCGACGATCGATCCGGAGACATGGTGGGCGTGGCGGAACGGCGTGCCCAGCGCGCGCACCAGCCAATCGGCGAGATCGGTGGCGGTGGAGAAGCCGCGCGCGGCGGCGGCGCGCATCGGGGCCGGGTTGACGGTCATGTCGGCGACCATGCCGGCCATGGCGGCGAGGGCGAGTTCGAGCGCGTCGAAGGTTTCGAACGTCGCCTGTTTGTCCTCTTGCATGTCTTTCGAATAGGCCAACGGCAGGCCTTTCATCACCATCAACAAGGTCTGCAGGCCGCCGTTCACCCGGCCGATCTTGGCGCGGCACAGTTCGGCGGCGTCGGGATTGCGCTTCTGCGGCATGATCGACGAGCCGGTGGAGAAGGAATCCGACAGGGTGACGAAGCCGAAATGCGCCGACGCCCAGAGCACGATTTCCTCGGCCAGGCGCGAGATCGTCGCCGCCGCGATGGTCGCCGCGGCGCACGCCTCCAAGGCGAAGTCGCGCGAGGACACCGAATCCAAGGAGTTCGCCGTGGGCCGATCGAAGCCAAGGGCGGCGGCGGTGGCGGCGCGATCGATCGGAAACGACGTGCCGGCGAGGGCGGCGGCTCCTAATGGGCACTCATTCATCCGCGCCGCGGCGTCAAGGAACCGGGTGCGGTCGCGCTCCAGCATCTCCACATAGGCGAGGCAATGGTGGCCGAAGGTGACCGGCTGGGCGGTCTGCAAATGGGTGTAGCCAGGCATCACCGCATCGGCGTGAGCCGCGGCCTTGTCGACCAAGGCCTGCTGCAAGGCGCTGATCTGGGCGGCGCTGGCGGCGCAGGCGGTGCGGGTCCAAAGCCGGAAATCCGTCGCCACCTGGTCGTTGCGCGAGCGCGCGGTGTGCAGCCGCGCCGCGGCGTCGCCGACAAGCTCGATCAGCCGCGCCTCGATATTCATATGGATGTCTTCAAGCGCCGGGGAGAAAGCGAAATCGCCGGCCTCGATCTCCGCCGCCACCTGGTCGAGGCCGCGACCGATCGCCGCCGCTTCGTCGTCGGAGATCACGCCAACTTTGGCGAGCATCGCCGCATGGGCCCTGGAACCGGCGATATCCTCGCGCCAAAGCCGGCGATCGACGTCGATGGAGGCGTTGATCTCCTGCATCACCGCTGCGGGACCGGCGGCGAAACGGCCGCCCCACATTTGGTTTTTGCCGGATTCCGTCTTATCTCCGTCTGCGCCGGGCTTGGTTCCCGATGTCTTGTTTGATCCTGTCATCGTCACAAAGGCTTTCGAATATGCTGTCGCCGCTTCTGCGTTCCCTCACCCGCCCGCGCATGCTGTTGATGATCTGGGGCGGAATTGGCGCGTTGTTTCTGGTCTACGTGATCATCGCCTCCGCCGTCCAGAGCGGCGCGCGTCCGGGCGCCGGCGTCAACGGCGCCCGGGCCGAGCGGCCGTTGACCGATCCGCGGTTGCTGGTGGGCGAAATGGCCGACTTCGCTTACGCCTTCAGCCCACGCCGGGCGCCGCTGACGGTGTTTAATGACGACGTCGACGGCGCGCCGATGACATTGGCGGAATACCGCGGCAAAGCCATTCTGGTGAACTTCTGGGCGACTTGGTGCGCCCCGTGCAAAAAAGAATTGCCGGCCCTCGATCGCTTGCAAGCGGCGCGCGGCGGCGATGATTTCGCCGTGGTGGCGGTGGCCGCCGATCCGAAAGGCCGGGAAGCGGCGACCCGATTGTTCGACGATCTCGGGGTGCGCAATCTCGACGTGTTGATGGATCAGCGCATGGCGCTGACCAGCGCCGTCGGCGGCCAGCCAGTCCTGCCCCTGACCATTCTGTATGACGCCGACGGCAATGAAGTCGGCCGCTTGGTCGGCGACGCGGAGTGGGATTCCGAAGAAGCCCTGGCGTTGATCGATCGCGCCATCGACGGCTAAGGCGACCGCTAAGGCCGCGGCCGGGATCCCGGCGTCGGCCCTACCGGGGCGCACCCCAGGCGAACCCGGGCGGACGCCAGGCGGACGCTTAGGCGCGGCGGCGCCGCGCCGGCCCTACAATAGCCATACATTGTCGTTAGCGAGCGCCTCGATGCGCCGTTTTAAGCGGTTTTCACGGTCTTGCCATCGCTTGCCGATCGGGCGATGACAAGACGACGATTATGGGAGCGCCTGTTTTGCGGGCGCTGATTTTTTGGCGCGTCTTCGCCGGTCGTCCGACCGCGCCGCACGTCACGCAATGGAGAATGTTCAGTGATCGATTTAGGTATGACCACCACGGCGGCGTCGCGCGGTCTCATCGCCATGGCGGCGTTATGCCTCGCTGCGTGCGGCGGCGACGACGCTCCAGCGCCGGTGGTCGAGCCGACCAACGTCAAAGCCGCCTCGGTCAAAGCCGGCTCGCCGATCGACGCGAAGTTCTCCTTGAAGAACGCCGACCCCCTCGACGTCGACGGATTTCTCGCTCTGTTCCCGCCGGCGATCCGGCCGACGTACGACACCGCCGAGTTCGACGCGACGTTAGGCGCCACGGTCCTCACCGACGTGGTGTTCCCGACCCGCATGATCGGGGCCGGGGACGGCGTTGAGTACGACATTAGCGCGGATCGCATGGCCATCGACCGGGTCGAGCTTTACGGCCTCGACCTCGACGCGGTTGAGCGCATCGCCGCAGGCGGCGCCGGGGATCTGCAGGAAATCCTCGTCAAAGCCAGGCTATACGGCGTCGATTTCGGCGCCGACGAAGACGACGACAGCGACGACCGCGCGGTCATCGGCGCGATCGAAATCGATCGCCTGCAAATGCGCCCGAGCGACGTCTGGACCGGGATAGACGAGGACGGCGAGGGTCAGGGAAGCGGCTTTGCGCGGCTCGCCCACGCCATGGCCTTCGGCGGGATCTACGTCAAAGACCTAGCCATCGTCGGCGGCGAGGACGAGGTCAGCGAGTTTTCCGTCAAGGCGCCGGACCTGCGCTTGGTCGGCGGCGGCGGCGGCAAGCTCAAGGCGTTGATCGCCAACGATCTGGCGTATGGCTTTTTGCAGCAAGAGATCGGGCTCGACGCGGTCGGCGGCGGCGTTCTCGCGGATTCTTTCGGCGGCATGGGCGGCGCATCCCGTCAGCGTACGGAGATTGAATCCGTCGAATGGCGCGACATCGACGCTTCGGCCTTGGTGCCTTATGGCCTTAAAGGCGAGACCCCGCCGACCAGCGCCCGGGATCTGCTCGATCTCGGATCGATCTCGGTGCGCGCAGCGCGCGGCTATGTCAACGACAAGCTGTTTTCCGACCTGCCTGAAGCGTCGATCTCGACGATCGCGTTCGACTGGCTGGCGCTGTCCGACGTCAAGGCCGAGGCCAAAGGCGCGCGCTATGACTTCACCGCCTTTCTCGAGAACGGCCCGTCGAAAGCCCGCGACATCATGACCGAATACGGGCTCGACAAGGTCGAGGCCGACAGCGGCTTCAGCTATCAATGGGATTCGAAAAAGGGTCGCGCCAGCGTCGTCTCCGACTATGTCGCGCCGGCCTTGGCGACGTTCTCCGTGGACGCCAATTTCAATGGCATGGCGCTGGCCGATCTCGACCCGGAGAAAGCGGCGCGGGACGGGGCGGCGGCCTTGTTCGACGAGGCTGCGCTGGTGGATTTCGAAATGGTGATCGACGACGCGGCTCTGCTCGACGCCGGCTTCGCCTTGAGCGCTTTGCGCACCGGCGGCTCGGCCGAGGACGCGCGCAACTCGATCGGCGCCTTGACCCGGGTGTTCGGCATGCAGTTGATGTTCATCAATCCGAAAATGACGAAATACGTCGACGCCGTGGCCAGCTTCGTCGAGGAGGGCGGATCCTTGACCGTGCGCGCGGCGCCGAAAACGCCGACCAAATTGGACGACATCGACGTCAGCAATCCGGCGCAATTGCCGAACGCGTTGAACATCGAAGTGATCCGTACTGAAGATTAGAATTGGCGATTGGATCTGGCGGCTAAAACGCGCCTCGAGGCCCGTTCTTAGGCCGCGTTGACGCCGCGAACGGGCTTGCGCGCCGGCGCTGGGCACCGCGTCGGCAAGCCGGCTTTCTTCAACAACTCCACCGTCAGCGCTTCGATTTCGAGCGCCGCGGGGCTGGTGCGCGCGGTCTCGGCCACCGACCGCCCCGTGGCCAGGGTTTCGGCGTAGGCGGAGCGATTGCCCAAAGCCGTTTTCGCCACCGGCAAGCCGTGCTCGATGATTTTTTCGCGGATCTGATCGGCGATGCGGGCCCGGGGCGGGGCCCGGTTGATCACGAACAAGGCTTCCTTGCGCGCTTGGCCGATCATCCGCGCCGTCGGCAGCGACGCGTCGAGGTCGAGGGAGGTGAGCTGCAAGGGCGCCAGGACCAAGTCGGCGACGCCGACGGCCCGGGTCACCGTGCTGTCGATGGTCGGCGGGGTGTCGATGATGACCACGTCGGCGTGGCGCGCCCGGCGCACCGACGAGGAAATCGCGAAGCCTTTTGCGCTGTCGAGGCCGAAATCGAGCGCGCCGAGGCGTTCCTCGCGCACTGCGGCCCAATGGCTGAAGCTGTGCTGATCGTCGAGATCCATGGCGGCGACATTGACGCCCCGGGCGATAAAGGCCGCCGTTAGTTGGCAGCATAAAGTGGTTTTGCCGGCGCCGCCTTTGCGCTGGGCGACGGTGATGATGAACGCCATGGGAGAAAGGGTTCCGCTTCGAATGGTGGCCCGGCGGCGCGCGCCGACGCGGGCGATTGTAAGGAACGCGACGCCGCGCACCCTGGCCGGATTCGTATTCAATTGGAAAGGGGGCGCCGCGCGCGCCGTCCCAGGACTCCTCGGGAGCGGCGTCCGCCTACGCCGTGCGGCGGACCACCACCGAACCGGCGGAATAGCCGGCGCCGAAGCCGGAGATAACGCCGAGGGCGCCGGGCTTAAGGTCCTCACGGTGTTGGTGGAAGGCGATGATCGAACCGGCGGACGAGGTGTTGGCGTAGGCGTCGAGCACCACGGGCGCTTCTTCCCGGGTGGCGTCGCGGCCGAGCACCCGTTTGGCGATCAATTCGTTCATCGACAGATTGGCCTGGTGCAGCCAGAAGCGGCTGACGTCGGCGGCGGCGATGTCGAGGTCGGCCAAATGGGTGGAGATCAATTCCCCCACCATGGGCACCACTTCCTTGAACACCCGGCGGCCGTTCTGGACGAATAATTTGTCGGTCTTATGGCCCATCTGCGCATCGGCGGGCTCGTCGGTGGCGCGTTCGGCGCGGTTTAAAAAGCCCATATTGTTGCGAATATTGTTGGAGAACTTGGTCTTCAGGCGGGTGCCGATAATCTCCCAGGCTTCGCCGGAACGGGCCGCGTTGGCGCGCTCCAAAATCACCGCGGTGGCGACGTCGCCAAAAATGAAGTGGCTGTCACGGTCGCGGAAGTTCAAATGCCCGGTGCAGATCTCCGGGTTGACCATCAGGATCCGCCGAGCGCCGGCGCGGATTAGCCCAAGGCCGGTTTCGATGCCGAACGCGGCCGAGGCGCACGCCACGTTCATGTCGAAGCCGAAGCCGTCGATCCCGAGGGCGTCTTGGATCTCCACGGCGACGGCGGGGTAAGCGCGCTGCAGGTTCGAGCAAGCGCAGATCACGCCGTCAATGTCGTCGGGGCCGAGGTCCGCGGATTTCATCGCGTCCCGGGCGGCGGCCACCGCCATCTCGGCGAGCACGGCGATCTCCTCGTTCGGCCGCGCCGGCAGGTTCGGGGTCATCCGGGCGATGTCGAGAATCCCGTCCTTGTCCATGACGAAGCGGCTCTTGATCCCCGACGCGCTTTCGATGAAGGCGGCGGAGGAGGGCTGCAAGGGCTCGATCTCCCCGGCTTCGATGGCCGTGGCGTTGTCGGCGTTAAAGCGGTCGACGAAGCCATTATAGGCCTCGACCAATTCTTCGTTGGAAATGGCGTGGGGCGGGGTGAACAAGCCGGTGCCGACAATGCGGACGTCAGAAGTGGCGGTCATATGCGTCGCTCGATGTCAAAGGGCCAAGGCCGGCGCGAGGCCGGACGGGCCGGGGTCTAAAGGTTTGGACAGCGCCGCCCGGGTTCTCCAACCGGCGCTCGGGATCTTCCAGGGCGATGCGCAGGGCGCTGGGCGGCGCCGAAGCGGCCAGGGACGCCGACGGCGCGCGCGGGCGGCGCGGCGACGCGCAACGCCCCTCGGATTTCCCCGGCACCATGCGCTTATTGACCAAGAAGCGCAACTTTTCCGCTGGATGAGTGGGTGATGGCGTCGGCGATAGGTGGGGGAGATGCTGCGGTGCGG
>CAYWWL010000039.1:0-10701 GCA_964461925.1 uncultured Caulobacterales bacterium
GGATGATTGGCAAGAGGGAAATGCAGCGCGATCCGGACGGCGACATTGGCGGCGAGATTAGCGGCGGGACCAGCGCCGGCGGGCTCAACGAGGACGGCGGCCCAATCGGCCGCGAGGTTCGGATCGGCGGCAGCGGAAAGGTGAAAACGTGGCGCGAAAGAATGCGTCAGGGGTGATTTTGAAGGCGGCGCAGGAACTGATGCAGGCCGGCGCTGGGGATTTCGAGATGGCGGACGTGGCCCGGGCCGCCGGCGTCTCGGAGGGCCTCGCCTATCATTATTACAAATCCAAAGCCGGGCTCACCGCCGCGGTGATCGAGGATTTTTACGGCCGCTATTCCGCCGTCGCCAATGTTCGAATGGACCCGACCGAGCCCTGGGGGGCACGCGAGCGGCGGCGGCTCGGCGCGGTGATTGCGTTTTTGTACGCCGATCCTCTGGCCCCGGTGATTCTCGGTTCGCTCAGCGTGACCCCCGCGGCGGCGGCGGTGCAGGCGGCGCAGTCGCGGTCGATGGCGATTCTCGCCAGCGGCAATATTCGCAATGGCGTCGAACAGGGAGTGTTGGCGGCGGATATCGATCCCGATATCGCCGGTCCGGCCGTGATCGGCTCAATCTGGACGGCGTTCGTGCACGCCTTCGCCACGGATCCGCGGCCGACCCAAGAGGCCTTGTCGCAGCAATTATGGGCGCTAATCGCCGGCGCAGTGCGGCTCGATCAAGACGGCGCGTCTTTCTCGACCACCGGAGCGAAGCCGCGATCGGTGCCCATCAGTCGGTCCCAAAACCTGAAATAGAGACCGAAATTCGCCTTATAATTCGTATGATGAAGGTCATGATGCCGCGCGGTGATGAGGTGCTTGCCGATAAAGCCGTTGAGCAGACGCGGCGGCACGATTTCCCAGCCGGCATGATTGGCGACGCTGCAATAGGTCATGATGGTCAACAGCGCCAGCACCGCATAGACATGGATCGGCACGATGAAGGCGAGCGCCGGGATCACCCAAGCGGAGAGCACCGTCTCCCATGGATGGAAGGAGAACGCCGCCCACGGCGTCGGCCGGCGCGAGCGGTGGTGGCTCAAATGGGTCGCCTTGAACAGGCGTTCATGGTGCATCGCCCGGTGCAGCCAATAATAATGGGCGTCCTGAATGGCGAGATAGACGAAGACGCTGACCGGCAGATATAGCCATCCGAGAATCGGTCCGCCCATGGCCGAAACATCGCTATAGATCGCGGTGCCGCCTTGCAGCCAGAGATGCACCAATAGCGCGCCGGGAACGGCGTAAATGAGCGAGGAAAAGATCGACAAGCCGATCTCATGGCGCATGATCTTCGCCGTCGGCGGGGTGCGCGACAGGGGCTGGGCGGAGACCTTGTCCGCCGGGCGGCCCCACAAAAGCGCGTAAAAGATCCCGGAGACTAAAAAATAGCGAAACCAGATGATCAGCGTGAGCTGGAGATAAAGTACAAAAAGGTCCATAAAGCCATCGTGACGCCGGGCGTTGATTGAGGACACTAGCGGGGGCCGGCGCGGATGTCATGGCGCCATTCGCGCGCATCGCCGGCGCTGGGGTCGGGGGCGTAGAATGTGCGCAAATTGCCGCGCGGGTTGATCGAAACCGGGCGAATAGGCGTAATAGACGCTATTGGTGAAACAGTCGGGGCGGGTCGCCTCAATGACGAGAGTGAAAGATCGCCCTTATGAAAACAGCAGCGGTTATTGGATCGGGATTCGGCGGCTTGTCTCTCGCCATTAGATTGCAATCGGCGGGCGTGAAGACGGTGCTGTATGAGCGCCGCGACAAGCTCGGCGGTCGCGCTTACGTCTACGAAATGGACGGCTTTACGTTCGACGCCGGTCCCACCGTGGTCACCGACCCCACCGCGTTGGAGGAATTGTTCGAGATCTCCGGCCGCAAGATCGAGGATTACGTCGAGCTATTGCGCGTCGACCCGTTCTATCGCCTGCATTGGGAGGACGGCTATTCGTTCGACTATTGCCAGGACGAAGCCGGCCTGATGGAGCAGATCCGCGCGAAGAACCCTCCTGATGCGGAAGGCTACCGCAAGTTCCACGAATATTCCGAAGAAGTGTTCCGCGAAGGCTATCAAAAACTCGGCGCGGTGCCGTTCTTGAGTTTTTGGTCGATGGTCCGCGCGGCGCCGCAATTGGCGCTGCTGCAGAGCTATCGCAGCGTCTATTCGCGGCTGTCCGATTTCGTCAAGGACAAGCAATTGCGCGAGGCGTTCAGCTTCCATACGCTGCTCGTGGGCGGCGATCCGTTCAAAACCTCGTCGATCTACGCGCTGATCCACGCCTTGGAGCGGAAATGGGGCGTCTGGTTTCCGCGCGGCGGCACCGGCGCGCTCGTTCAGGGGCTTGGCAAGTTGTTCACCGATCTTGGCGGCGAGATCCGCCTCAGCGCGCCGGTCAAGGAGATCACCGTCGTCGGCGATCGCTGCAAGGAAGTCGTCACCGAGGACGGCGACCGCGCGAGCTATGACGCGGTCGGATCAAACGCCGACATCGTCCACACCTATGAAAAGCTGCTCGGCCGCAGTCCGCGCGGCGCGTCCATGGCGAAACGGGTCAAGGCCAAGCAGTTCTCCAACTCGCTGTTCGTGGCCTATTTCGGCGTGAACAAGAAGCACGATCATTTGGCGCATCACTCGATCCTGTTCGGCCCGCGCTATCGCGAATTGATCTCCGAGATCTTCAAGGGCCCGGACCTGCCGGAGGATTTCTCGCTCTATCTGCACCGACCGACCGCCACTGATCCGGCCTTGGCGCCGGAGGGTTGCGACGGCTTCTATGTGCTCTCGCCAGTGCCGAACCTCGACAAGGCGGACATCGATTGGGCGGTGGAAGGGCCGAAATACCGCGACAAGATCTTCCAATATCTCGAAGAGCGCTACATTCCGGGGCTGCGCGACGATTTGGTCACCAGCCATATCTTCACGCCGGCGGATTTCGAGACCGAGCTCAACGCCCATGTGGGATCGGCGTTCTCGATCGAGCCGATCCTCACCCAGTCGGCGTATTTCCGCATTCACAATCGCGACGATCAGATCCCGAACCTGTATTTCGTCGGCGCCGGCACCCATCCCGGCGCGGGCATTCCCGGCGTCGTCGGTTCAGCCAAGGCCACCGCCGGATTGATGATCGAGGATCTCGGCGCTGCGTCCGCGATCGCGGCGGAGTAATCTTCCGTGAGCGGAGACGACGCCGAAGAATTGGCGCGTTTTGGCCAGACGACGATCGCCGAAGGATCGAAGAGCTTCGCCTTGGCGTCCTTGTTCTTCGGCGCCGATCTGCAGACCGACGTGCAACTGCTCTACGCCTGGTGCCGCCATTGCGACGACGTGGTTGACGGCCAGAACCTGGGCGGCGACGCGCCTTCCGCGGCGATGAGCGAGGCTGACCGCGCCGCCGCATTGGAGGCGCTCAGAACCAACACCGCGCGGGTCATGCGCGGCGACGCAGTGGGCGAGCTCGCCTTTGACGGTTTCGCCCGGGTGGTGGCCAGGACCAAGATGCCGGCGGTCTATCCGCAAGATCACCTTGACGGCTTCGCCTATGACGTCGCGCCGAAACCGTTCGACAGCCTCGATGACGTCTTGGCCTATTGCTATGGCGTCGCCGGAGTCGTCGGCGTGATGATGGCGATCGTCATGGGCGTCGATCCGGAGGACGGCGACACCCTCGACCGCGCCTGCGATCTCGGCTTGGCGTTTCAGCTCACCAATATCTGCCGCGACGTGGTCGACGACGCAGCGGGCGGACGGGTCTATTTGCCCGCCGACGGTCTCGCCCGGCATGGAGTCGCGGCGACGCCGGCGGCGGTGGCCGATCCGGCGGCGCGGGCCGCGGTTTGGCGCGCGGCGTTAGAAGTGCTCGACGTGGCCGATCTTTATTACGCCTCGGCGACCAAGGGGGTGCGGCAATTGCCGATCCGCGCGGCGGCGGCGGTGGCGGCGGCGCGCAACGTCTATCGCGAGATCGGCGCGCGGGTGCGCGATGGCGGGCCGGAGGCATGGGACCAGCGCGTGGTCGTCAGTTCACGGCGTAAGACCGCCTTAGCGGCCATGGGCGCGCTCACTGGCGGGGCGGCGTCGATGTTTCTCCAGCGTGAAGCGGCGCCGCGCAGCGCTATTCTCTGGACGCGGCCGCACCGCTGACCCGCGGGTCGACGGTTTCCGGCGTTTCTTTCATTGGCGCGGGCTTAGCGCGGCGATCGGCCTGCGGGCGCGCGCATCTGCGCGTCTTGGGTGGCTTTCAGCATCGCTTTCAAGCGTTTCGGCGACGGCGCGAAGATAAACCCGAACGAGACGCAGCCATGTTTCGATTCGACGGCGTGGTGCAGGCGGTGGGCCTGATAGATGCGGCCGAGATAGCCGGACTTGGGCCGCAGCCCGGAGTCGATGCGGCGATGCACCAGCATGTCATGGAGAAAGAAATAGATCAGGCCGTAGCCGAGAATGCCGATGCCGATGGCGAGCGCCAAGGCGCTGCCTTCGACGCCGATATAGATGAGCACGATTGACGGGATCGAAAACACGACCCCGAACAGATCGTTCAATTCAAACGCGCCGGTGCGCGGCTCGTGATGGGATTTGTGCCACGCCCATAGCCAGCCATGCATGACATAGCGATGGGTGACCCAGGCGAAGCATTCCATAAACAATATGGTCGCGATGATCACGGCGATGAACGACACAGCGGACACGGGGCGGCGTTTAATCCTTATTCTTGTCGGGGAAGCTTACGCTGAATGATCGACCAAGGCGATGCGGTAATTCGCTGCGCTTTGGCGCTCAGCCCGCCATGCCGGAAAATTTGTCGGCGATCCTGTCGGCGAGAACGGCGAGCGGCGAGATATCGGCGCCGGATTGATTGGCGCGATTGGCGATGTCTTTCGCGCGCCCAAGCCAATGGGAGGCCGCGTTTTGCGCCCCATCGCGACCGAGCAAGGAGACGACGGTGGATTTGCCGTCGTCTTGGCCGGCGTCTTTGCCGGTGTCTTGCGGACTGGCGCCGTCGATCACGTCGTCGAACGCTTGATAGGCGAGGCCGAGGGCGAGGCCGTATTCGGCCATGGCGTCGACCTGGTCCGGACTGGCGCAGGCGACCTCCGCGCCGATCGCCGCGGCGGCGGCGAATAGCGCGCCGGTTTTTTGTCGGTGCCGCAACTCGACGTCGGCCATGCCGCCGCCGCCGGTGCAAGCGATGTCTTTTTCTTGACCGCCGGCGAGTCCGTCCGGCCCCACCGCTTGGGCCAAGGCGGAGACGCAGCGCAGCCGCCGCTCAGACGGGACGCTCTCCATATCCGACAGCACCCGGAAGGCTTCGTTGAGCAACGTGATGGTGGCCAACATGCCGGTGCCTTCGCCGAACACCACATGGGTGGTGACCGAGCCCCGGCGCAGACGCGCGTCGTCCATCGCCGGCAGGTCGTCCATGATCAGCGACGCGGCGTGAACCATCTCCACCGCGCACGCGGCGTCTAGAGCGTCATTGGCGCCGCCGCCGGATTGTTCGCAAGCCAACATGGCGATGATCGGCCGCAAGCGTTTGCCAGGCGACAAGAGGCCATGGCGAATGGCGCAGATAAGGCGCGGCGGTTCGCGTTGTTCGTGAAACAGCGTCGCAAGGCGCGCGTCGACGGCAGCCTTCAGCGGCGCGATCGCATCGGATCCGGACGGATCGGCATCTAAGGTCGCCGCGCTCGCCGGCGGCTGAGGGGTGGTGTCAGTCATCTCCAACGACGCCCTTGTTCGCACTCAACGCTCGTCGTTAACCATACGCATTCGCACGCGGCGCGAGATCACGCCGACACGCAATCCGTGCGCTGACCCTCGGGCGGCGCGATTACGACGGACCGATGGTCGCACAAGGCTCGCGCCGATGGCAATGGCGATCAGCCCAGTAAATACCCGTTTTTCTCAAGATGGCCGATTATTTCAATTGCCGCGTCCTCGGCGCTGCGCTTGGTGGTGTCCAAGGTCAGTTCAGGGCGCTCGGGCGGTTCATAGGCGCTGTCGATGCCGGTGAAATTCTTAATTTCCCCACGGCGCGCCTTGGCGTAGAGGCCCTTGACGTCGCGCCGCTCGCATTCCTCCAACGGCGTGGAGACGAACACTTCGATGAACTCGCCGTCCTCGACCAGTTCCCGCGCCATTCGTCGCTCACTGACAAATGGCGAGATGAACGAAACCAAGACGATCAGACCGGCGTCGACCATCAATTTCGCGGTTTCCCCGACGCGACGAATGTTCTCGACGCGATCCGCGTCGGTGAAGCCGAGGTCTTTGTTAAGCCCATGGCGGACATTGTCGCCGTCGAGCGTATAGGTGTGCCGGCCAAGATCGGCGAGGCGTTTTTCCACAAGATTGGCGATCGTTGATTTGCCGGAGCCGGATAGGCCGGTGAACCACAGCACGCACGGCCGCTGATGTTTCAGCATAGCGCGGGATTCTTTGACCACGTCGAGATCTTGCCAATGCACGTTGTCGGCCCGGCGGAGCGAGAATTTGATCATCCCGGCGGCGACGGTGGTGTTGTTCAAGCGATCGATCAGCACGAACGAGCCAGTGCGCCGATTCGTGTCGTATGGATCGAACGCGATCGGACGGCTGGTGAACAGATTGCAGAAGCCGACTTCGTTCAATTCCAGCGATTTGCCGGCCTGTTGCTCCAATGTGTTGACGTTGACCTTGTATTTCAGCTCAGTCACCGTCGCCGGCGTCATTCGGTTATCCGTCTTCAGAATATATTGCCGGCCGGGGAGCAGCGCTTCTTCGTTCATCCAGATCAGATGCGCGGCGAATTGGTCGGTTTGCTCCGCCGGTTCGCGGCCGGCGCAGATGACGTCGCCGCGGCTGACGTCGATTTCGTCGTTCAGGGTGAGGGTCACCGCTTGGCCGGCCCGGGCCGTCTCCAGTTCGCCGCCATGGACGACGATCGACTTCACCGTGGAGCGTTTTCCCGACGGCGCGGCGACGATCTCGTCGCCCGTCGCGACCGCGCCGGAGGCGACGGTGCCGGCGAAGCCCCGAAAGTCGAGGTTCGGACGATTGACCCATTGCACCGGCAGTCGGAACGGCGCGTCGTCCAGGTCGCGTGAGACGTCGACGGTCTCAAGATATGGCAGCAGGGCGGGGCCGGAATGCCAGCGCGTATTGGCGCTTTTCGCGGTGATGTTGTCGCCTTTCAGCGCCGATAGCGGAATCGAGACGATGCTGTCGAAACCGAGCGGTTCGGCGAAGGCGCGATAAGCGGCGTCGATGTCGTTGAACCGCTCTTCGGAATAATCCACCAGGTCCATCTTATTGACGGCCAGGACGATATGGCGAACCCCAAGCAGCGAGGCGATATAGCTGTGCCGCCGGGTCTGGGTCAGGATGCCTTGCCGGGCGTCAATCAGAATCACGGCGAGATCCGCGGTCGAGGCGCCGGTTGCCATATTGCGGGTGTATTGTTCGTGACCGGGGGTGTCGGCGACGATGAATTTGCGCTTTTCGGTGGAGAAGAAGCGATAGGCGACGTCGATGGTGATGCCTTGTTCGCGCTCGGCGGCGAGGCCGTCCACGAGCAGGGCGAAATCGATGTCTTTGCCCTGGGTGCCGACTTTTTTGGAGTCCGCTTCGAGGGCTTGAATTTGATCCTCGTACAGAAGCTTCGAGTCGTAGAGCAGGCGACCGATTAGGGTCGACTTGCCGTCGTCGACGCTGCCGCAGGTGATGAAGCGGAGCATTGATTTGCGCTCATGGGCGTCGAGATAGGCGAGAATGTCGTCTTCGGCGGAGGCGGCGGCGTGCACCATTAGAAATACCCCTCTTGTTTTTTCTTCTCCATGGACGCGGACTGGTCGTGATCGATGACCCGGCCCTGGCGTTCCGAGGAGGTGGTCAACAGCGTTTCTTGGATGATGTCCGGCAAGGTGGCGGCGGTGGAGCGCACCGCGCCGGTCAACGGGTAACAGCCCAGGGTCCTGAACCGGACCATTTCCTGGCGCGGGGTCTCGCCCGGTTCGAGCGGCATGCGCTCGTCGTCGACCATGATCAACGCGCCGTCGCGCTCGACGACGGGGCGTTCGGCGGCGAAATACAGCGACGGGATCTCGATCCGTTCGCGATAAATGTACTGCCAGATGTCGAGCTCGGTCCAATTCGACAGCGGGAACACGCGAATCGATTCGCCCGGATGAATCTTCGTGTTATAGATGCTCCAAAGCTCTGGACGCTGATTTTTCGGGTCCCAGCGGTGATCCTTTGTGCGGAACGAGAAGACGCGTTCTTTCGCCCGGGACTTCTCTTCGTCGCGACGCGCCCCACCGAAAGCGGCGTCGAAGCCGTGCTTGTCCAGGGCTTGTTTCAAGGATTGGGTCTTCATGATGTCGGTGTGCAATTGCGAACCGTGGGTGAACGGACCGACCCCTTGGGCGACGCCTTCTTGATTGATGTGGACGATCAGATCGAGGCCGTGCTTCTTCGCCATGTCGTCGCGGAACCGGATCATCTCCTTGAATTTCCAAGTGGTGTCCACGTGCATGACCGGGAATGGCGGCGGCGAGGGGTAGAACGCCTTCAAGGCGAGATGCAGCATCACCGAGGAATCTTTGCCCACCGAATACAGCATCACCGGACGCTCGGCCTCGCCCGCGACTTCACGCATGATGTGGATGGCTTCGGCTTCGAGCCGATCGAGATGGGTGAGGGCGCTGTCCTGGCCGCTCGCTTGTGTCCCTGGTGCTTGCGTCCCAGTTGCTTGCGTCCCTGGCGCGGCCGCTGCGGACGTCACCAGATCGCCGCCAGCGATCTTCTCCAGATCGGCGAGCCGGGCGAGAGCGGCGTCGAGGGTTTTTAGCGTGCACTGGCCGCCGGCTTTCAGCCGCTCCAATCCTTTGCCGTCATTCATGACTTTGCGCGAGACCGTGGACAGGGATAAGCCCGATTGGTCTGCATAGGCCTCGGCGCGGGCGAGCAATTGGTCGATTTCAGTCATAACCACTCACTGATGTGGGAATTTTCCCATTAACATGTCGATTTTTGAGACTTAGGCGGTTCTCTGTCCAAGTTTCAAGCCAAAAAAGCCTATACAATTCATTAGATCGTGGGACAAATCCCGCATAAAAATCATCCGAGCACAAAAAAATCGTGGGAAATGCGCTTGGTCACTTGCAAAGATTTCTCTTGGTTCATATATTTCTGTTATGACAGAAATTACTGACGATAATGTCGTTCTTAGCCCCGCCATGGAGCGCTTCGTGCTGCAATGGGGTGAGCTTGGCGGCCAATGGGGGGTCAATCGTTCGATCGCCCAGATCCATGCGCTCTTGTTATTGAGCGCGCGACCGCTAACCGCTGACCATGTTTCGCGCACGCTGGGCCTGGCGCGCTCGAACGTATCGACCTCGTTGAAGGAGCTGCAGAGCTGGGATTTGGTGCGACGGGCGCCGACCCTCGGCGATCGCCGCGAGCATTTCGAAGCCAAGGGCGACGGTTGGGAAATGGCCAAGCGGATCCTGGAGATCCGCAAGGCGCGCGAATTGACGCCAGCGGCGACCGCCCTCGAAGATTGCCTCGCCGAGTTGAAGGCCGACCAAAGCGCTAATCCAGGGAGCGGGCATGTCGCGCTCGATCGGCTCAGCGACATCAAAGACAATATCGACCTGTTTGAGTCTTGGTACGACCAAATGCGCAACGTCCCGAAGGAGACATTGGCGCCCTTGATCAAGCTTGGCTCGAAAATCGTCGATCTACTGGCGCCGTTCACGTCGAAAGACACGACGAAGGGCGACGCGCGATCAAACAGCGCCTAACGGCGACGACGCCTTAATTTCAGGCGGCGTCGCAATTGGACAGGGGCGCCGACTGGGACGGCGCGATTGAAAGAGCCCGAGAAGGAGGGATCTTGGTCATGGCTAAAGCCGCATTCATTGACCCACGGACTGAAACGGACATTGCGCCGGCTCGCACCGGCGCCGCCGCGGCGCTCGCTTATCTCGCCGCCGCGCCGCTCTTAGCCGCCGCGGTCTATCTGGTCGCGCAAGACGGCGCGTTGCCTGGCGGCGCGAAAATCGCAACCGGCTTTATGTCTTTATACGGCGCGGCCTTGATCGTGTTTCTCGGCGGCGTGCGCTGGGGCGTGGCGATCATGCGCCCGGAAGGGCCGACGATGAAAAGCCTGTTCGGCGCAGTCTTGCCGCTGTTTGCGGCGCTGCCCTTGTTCTTGCCAGCGCCGCCGACCTTGGCGTTTCCGGCGATCATGGCCCTGTTCGCGATCGTGCTGATCGACGATCTGAACGCCACCCGGCGCGGATCCGGCGCGCCCCACTGGTATCTCGCCGTGCGCACGCCGTTGACGGCGCTGATCGAGATCAGCTTTCTCGTCGCCTTCGTGGCGATCATCGGCTGATCTCCGCCGGCCAAGCGCCTGGCGTCTTGAAACGCCGGATTGCCGAACGGCTGCGGACCAGCTAGGCAAAGGCCGCCGCGGGCGCGATCCCGCGGCGCGTCGCCATAGGAAGCCGCCATGCTGCTCGACCAACCCTTAATCCTGGTTCTACTGACGATCGCCGGCGTCGCCGCGGGGTGGGTCAACGTCCTCGCTGGCGGCGGATCGTTATTGACGGTGCCGATCATGGTCTTCGCCGGGCTGCCCGGGCCGGTGGCCAACGGCACCAATCGCATCGCCATC